>CBFGYC010000033.1:0-7786 GCA_965652985.1 uncultured bacterium
TGGATAATAGTGTCACACTTGTAACAGTGGCCGACGCTATGCTCGATATCTTCCTCGCCGCGAAGGGATTCCTCGGCGTTCAGGGCGGCGAGCACCTTTTTGCGGCTGGCTACGACGTCGAGACCCTCGAACTGCATCGGGACATTAGTAAGCATGCCGTCAAAACCAATGACCTGGATTCGCTCGAGATTATGACGCTCCCCTATTTCAAAGTCATTTGGGTCGTGTGCCGGCGTCACCTTGACTGCCCCGCTACCAAATGTAGGATCAACGTGCTCATCGGCAACGATTGGAATTTCACGGTTGACTAGCGGTACGATGGCCCGTGTTCCGATAAGGTGCTTATACCGTTCGTCGTCAGGATGAACGGCAATGGCAGTGTCACCGAGCATGGTTTCAGGGCGGGTCGTGGCGACCACGATCTCGCCGATCTTATCGAGTGTTGGGTATGCGATCTGCCAAAGCTTCCCTTTTTCGTTTTTGTGCACGACTTCGATGTCGGCGAAACTCGTTTGGTGTACTGTACAGTAGTTAACGATACGCTCACCACGATAGATAAGGCCGTCGTTCCAAAGCCGGCTAAAGGTGTTATATACCGTGTCGATTACCTTGTCGTCGAGTGTGAATACAAGATCGCGCCAGCTGGCACTGGCGCCCAGGGCGCGGAGCTGAAGCTCCATGTTGCCGCGTTGCTCGTCGACAAAGTTCCATACCTGGCTATAGAGCTGCTCGCGGCTGAAGTCAAATCTGTTCTTACCCTGTTTGGCAATCTCGCGTTCGTACACCACCCAGGTCTCGAAGCCGGCGTGATCGGCACCAGGAATGTAAGCAACATCATCCCCTTTCATGCGGCGATGACGTGAGAGCACATCTTGGATTGCCGTGCCTAGCGCATGCCCTATGTGCAGGTTACCGTTCGCATTCGGTGGCGGCATGACAATACTGTATGGCGTACCCTCCCCTGTCGGCAGGAATGCTCCGGCGGCCTCCCACATCGCGTAAATATTCGGTTCGTATTCGTTCGGGTCGTATGTCTTGGCTAGCTTCATAGAGTCTCTCGATAAATATGTTTCACGTGAAGACAACAAAAGGAACTAACATTTTCACATGAAAATGCCCGTTTACCCCTGTTATTTCCTCGTGTTTGTTTTCCCTTTTATTATACCACGAGAAGCCGATAGAAGCGAAAACTTGTTTTTGTTCCACATGTGCCGAAATGCTACGTTCCTGCGCTAGCGGGGTATCCTGCAACCGACGTGTATAATAGAGAAGATGGTAAAAATAGAACAATGTCACACTCAGGAGAAATGGGACAATAGTGTGCTCGATAAAGGCGGGCATCCCTTACAGCTTTGGGGGTGGGGCGAGGTCAAGGCGGCACATAATTGGCGAGTGACGCGTGTCATCGTCTATGAAAACAGTGACATCATAGGTATGGCGCAAATTTTGCTCAGGCCTTTGCCGTTTCCGTTTCGTTACATGGCATATATCCCGAGGGGGCCGGTCGCGACGGAGAAGCACAGGGAAGTGGTATTAAAAGAGATTACCCAGTATGTCAAAAAGACATTCAAAGCAGTGGTTGTAACGATAGAGCCGGACTGGACTACGATGCCTACCGTTAAGGGTTGGCAGCACTCGCCGAACACCATTTTGATCCCTAAGACACTCTATATCGACCTCGAGCAGTCTGAGGACAAGATCCTAGAAGCGATGCATTCCAAAACAAGGTGGTCCATCAGGCGCTCCGAGCGTAACGGCGTGAAAATTAGGCAAGTTAAAACCAGGGACGAGCTGAAACAATGTCTTGAACTCTATAAGCAGACGGCGGGCAGGGCAGGGTTTGGCCTCCACGATGACCAATATTATTACGACGTGTTTGATAAATTGGGAGATTTCTCGCCGATATTCATGGCGTTTTTCGAGGATAGGCTCATCGCGTTTTCTTGGGACATCATCAGTGAGTCGGTCGCATTTGCTTTGTACGCGGGTAGTACCCAAGAGGGGCAGAAACTTCGTGCGAACTATCTTTTGAAGTGGCATGAAATGCAGATGCTGAAAAAATGGGGAGTAAAGAGCTTTGATTTCAACGGGCTTTTGAACGACGGTATCAGTGACTTCAAACGAAGTTTTGCTCAGCACGACAATCAGCTGGCAGGTACATACGATTATCCGCTTTCGCCACTGTACTCGGTGTGGAGCCGCGGCCTTCCTTTGGCAAAAGTCATTCTACGAAAAATAAAATCGTTGCGTTAAAAACAACAATTTAAAGCGATATCACTCTAGGTATAGAAGAGTAGGACCGGACACGGTCTTATTTCTAGGCTGTCTTGGTCATAGATAAACTCGGTACGACTTCAAGCTTTCTCGGGTCTAAAGGAGCTATTCTTTGTGCCTGATAGTACCCAAGAGCAGCGATCATGGCGGCGTTATCAGTACAAAGGGCCATCGGTGCATACTGAACAGCGATTGGTAGACGGCGAGATAGTTCACGACGCAGGAGTTGGTTGGCGGCAACACCTCCTGCGATAATCACGGATTTAGGTACATACTCCTCGTATGCTCGCAGCGTCGTGTCAACCAGCGTAGCAATGGCCGTTTTTTGAAAACTAGCAGCAAAGTCACTACGCTGGACGTCGCTTAAGCGTGCTGCAAGCTCGAATGAGGGAAAAGTAATATCGACGCCCACTTCGCGCTGAACGGCTCTTAAAACGGCTGTCTTGAGGCCAGAGAAGCTGAAATCATAGCTACTACCGAGCTTCGCTTTCGGTAGTTTGTATGTATCCCCGTCGCCAAGTTCGGCTGCTTTGGAAATCGACGGGCCACCGGGGTAGGGGAGGCCGATGATTTTAGCCACCTTGTCGAAAGCTTCGCCGACGGCATCATCCTGGGTTTTGCCGATCAATTCGTAGTCGCCGTGATCGCGGAAAAGGACAAGCTGGGTATGCCCGCCTGAGACGATGAGGGCGAGGAGAGGGAAATCGGGCTGCTTAGAAGGAAGTACGAGCTTTTTATCGCCGCTCCCGTCGTTACGAATTCCTCCAGAATTCGCACGTAGGTCGCTGTTCTCGGGTCCTGTTGCTCGGTCTGCCCCTACTTCTCGCAGACTCGAAGTGGGTGCTGCCCCGCCTCGCACCACCCGAGACGTGGCGTCATCGATAATAAAATTCGCATACACATGCGCTTCTACATGATGAATAGGGTAGAGCGGTTTATTCTTGATCAGTGCTAGTGTACGTGCGGCTAATGTACCGATTAAGAGTGATCCGATAAGCCCAGGGGCATACGTGACGGCGATGGCGTCAATGTCGTCCCAGGTAAGGTTGGCTTCCTTGAGGGCTTGGTTGATGACAGGATTAATCACCTCGACATGGCTGCGCGCTGCCACTTCGGGTACGACACCCCCATACTCAGCGTGGATATCTATCTGTGATGCAACGATATTGCTAAGTAGCCGCGTGCCGTCTTCGACGACGGCGGCAGCGGTTTCGTCGCAACTTGTTTCGATTCCCAGTATTTTCATCTGAGATAAGTATAAAGGTTTGCCACTAGATGACAAGGAGTCAGAGGTGCTCGTGGTTGCCTGGGAGTACCTCTGTGATATATGATAATCTTCATCATAAGAGATGTGACGCTGTGAAACCGTTTTACTCAGAATACACACTGCCACACACTGACAGCACGATAGGTATCGAAAGGTTGCCTAGTGTTTTGCCGCCTGATAAGGCTACCATTGATCTAGCGACGAGGATCGGTAGGGAAGTGTGTAGTGTCGCACAGATTGCGGCGAAATTTTCTGGCGCTACCCATCAGGAAAATACACACCCCGGTTCCGTACGAATACTCGATATCGGCTCCGGGACGGGTGTGTTGAGTATCGTGGCCGCCTTGGAGGTGGCGCGCGGCGGTGTTGATATCAAAGAGGTGGTCGCATTTGATAACGACCCATCGGCCGTTGAGAGCACGAAGATGAACTACAGCCGCCACTTGGGTGCGGCAGGGATAAAATATTACGCGTTTTTGGACTCGTGGGACGATGACAGCTTTTGGCAGGCAGCCGAAGAGTTTGATGTAGTAGTGTGCAACCCTCCATATTTGGTCGCCGAAGAGAACCCGCAAATCCGACCCGGTTGGGAATCAGTTAACCGAGATGCCATGTATGTCGAGAATAGGGAAGGGCTCGAAGCACTTTATGCGTCCCTTGCCCGAAGAGCCTTGGGGGCAAGCCGTACGTGGTCGCAGGCGCATTTCAGGCTTCCAAGGGAGGGCGACGCCCTGGTACGACGCCTTGTGCTTGATGAAGGCCCGCAGAACATTACTGACGATCCAGCCAGCACACAGCTAGGCGGCGACCGTCTGTCTATAGTGTCGGGAAAGCAAAACCACTTATTGAAGATGCTTGGCGAAGACCCCTTGGAAAAGTTCGGGCAGCCGCTGCACGCGCTGGGCATATATCGATTGCCTGAGTGCTATCCGTACAGCTATCCCGCAGGGGATATAGGGCTACATGTCAGCCGTAATCGCGGCCATGAATTGGGTGAAATGGATGACGAAGAGTACTTTCGTCTTATGAAGCTCAATGGCTACCCGCAATCCGTAGGTCATAGCTTCGGTGTGCAGTTCTTGTAGTTCTACGCCCGCAATCACCAATGACTATTGGTAATTCTGGGTGGAGGGACAGGGAGTATTGGGTGTGCTTCGTGAGGGGGCGCGTCTGGGCCCCCTCGCCGAAGCCCCTGGATTAGCCACGCTTAAGGAGCTGGTCCCAATCGACGACAAAATAGTCGAGGAAGAGGTCCTGCAACTTGTTTGCGGACCGCGGGTATCCTTGCCGTTCCAGCCAGAAGTAGAACTTCAGGATGTTTTCCCTGGCCGCGATGACCGAGAAGTGCCGTGAGTCCCAAGCACCGTTTCCGAGGAAGGGGTGGACTCCCTTCTTCGGAAGCGACAATTCCCGCCCACGGGTGTCGTTCGCGACCAGGTCTGGCAAGGAGATGAGGGTCTCCTCATCCCATGCACTGATCACGACCGGCCGTTCTTCCGTTCGCCAGTCCGATGCGATCGTCGTGACAGACACGTCGCCTTTTCGGGTATCGAATGTCACGAGCTGGGTATCTGGGTTGACGTCGCCCAGAACGACAGCCTCCGTATAGAGGGGATTGCGAGCCGCTGGGTCGATTACAAAATCGGGCATTTGTTCCTCCCTGTCCGAATTGTCAAGCCGGCATGCGCCGGCGACAAGGCCCTAAAGAGCCTATATTCATGTTATAACATAAATTTATGCATATATCAATGATGCTAAAATAACGATATGACAAAAAAGCAGCAGGTGGTAAAAAAAGTCAGGCAAGCGCTCCCGGCACCGGCGGTGAAAGGGCTTGAGGAGGGGTACCGGCGCGGACGATTGAAGCTGGTAAACGCCCGCTATGGCAATCCGGCGCGGGGTATGAAGGTAATCGGTGTCACCGGTACGAACGGCAAGACGACTACTATCAATTTCATCAATGAAATCCTGAAAGAGGCCGGCCTAAGGACCGCGATGTTTTCGACCGCTCTTATCGAGATAAACGGTGAAACCAAGCGTAATGAACTGAACGCGACCGTACCAAGCATGAATCTCCTCATGCAGTTTTTCCGTGACGCGAAAAGGGCCAGGGTAGATTACGTGCTCCTTGAGGTGTCGAGCCACGCGCTCCATCAGCACAAGCTCGACAACGTGAAGTTCTTAGGTGCCGTGATGACGAATGTCACTCAGGACCACCTGGATTACCACCGCACCATGGAAGAATACGCGGCCGTGAAAGCGAAGTTATTCAAGAACAGGCCGAAGTTCATCGTGCTGAACCGCGACGACGAATGGTTTGATTTTTACGACAAATACCAGGCGAGCTCACACAAGATCACGTATGGCACGCACGCTGATGCCGAGGCGAAGATAGAGCATGTGAAGCTGTATAAGAAGGGCAGCGAGGCCCGCGTGCTGATCGATAGCAACACTAAGCTCGAACTGGCAACGGCGCTGCCGGGCAAGTATAACGTCTACAATATGACGGCGGCTGTTTCGCTGGCGTATCTTCTTGGCATTGATTTGAAGCATATCGTTGAGGGTGTGGCGAATCTCGAGGGCGTACCGGGCCGCTACGAGCGAGCCGTCGAAGGCCTTGATTATGAAGTGATCGTTGATTACGCGCACACGCCGGACGGGATGGAAAAAGTGCTTGAGGCGGCCAAGGCGGTGACGAAAAATCGCGTGATTTTGGTGTTTGGCGCTACCGGCGACCGAGATAAGCACAAACGCCCGATCATGGGTGAGATCGCCACCCGTTTTGCTGACCGAATCATCCTTACTGACGATGAAAACTATACCGAGGATGCCCAGGCGATTCGCGACGAAGTGATGGGGGGCATCGAGGCGGCTGGTGGTGGTGGCAAGACGACCGAGATCGGCGATAGAAGGGAGGCTATCAGAAAGGCACTCTCTATCGCGAAAAAAGGCGACACGGTGCTTCTTACTGGTCTTGGTCATGAGATGTTTCGCATCACCGACGGCAAGGCTGAACCGTGGAATGACGGCGAGGTGGTCAGGGAACTTCTTGCTGAGATGAAAAAGTAATCCTACACCCATCTTTCCGCGATTGTCCTCTGTTCGGCCTAGAAACAATCTGCAGCCCGAGTTCGATCAGGCGTCGGGACCCTTATTCGAACCCGGAGCGAAGCCGTTTCTAGGGTGAATATGGGGCAATCGTCGGGACGCAGTTTAATAGTAACTTTCGTGGCGACGCCACAGGTGCCAACGGAGGGCAATTCGTTCGCCGAATTTCGTCCACATCTGGTAACGGTAGGGGCGAACCACGATATCGTACGTACCGACGAAATCGACCACGTTTTTGCTGAAGCTGACCTTGAAGCGGCCGATGCCGTAGTACGGGTGGTCGGGGTTGTTGATTTGCTCCGAAGGCGGCGAGCCACAGAGGTCGTGCACGACCGCGCCACGCGATTTCGCCCATTTTATGACGTTCCATTGTAGGAGGTGGCTGCTGCCGTAGACCGGACGCTCGCGGACGCTCGCACCGTCTTTATAGGTACTTTTCGTACCAAAGACAAAGGCGTAGGCGCTAGCTACGAGTTGGCCATCGGCGTGGGCAAAAAAGAGTTGTCCTATTCCAGCTTGCTCGAAGCCCTGCCAGAACTTCTTGTAATACGCATACGGGCGCGTAGCGAATTGGCCCTCTGCGGTAATTTTATACAGCTCAAACATCTTTTCACAGTTGTCGTCGGTCGCGGCTACCATCGTGACTATGACGCCGTCGCGCTCGGCCCTGCGGATGGCGTGTCTTCCTTTTTGATTGAGGCTTGCCATGACGGTATCTAGGTCGCTCGAGATGTCGAGTAGCACCGTAGATGAGTTCGGCTGGACGTTCCTGGTCTTAAGAAGACCCAGCTTCATAAGATCGACGAGTGTCTCATCGTTTCTAGTGATTTCAGGCTCGATCTTGATCATGAAAACGCCGTTATCGCCGGCGAATTTCTTGAATTCCGGCAAGAAGCTGCCAAGCTCCCTAGCCGAGGTGACGCCAGGGCCTTTGATAATGTACCAAAACTTGCCAAGGCCAAAAAACGAGCGTTCAAGGGCGAGAATGGCGGTCGTCTCTGTCAAAATATAGCGCGGTTTCCAGCCACCAAGTGTCTTTACCTCGGCCATGACTTTGCTTTGCAGCACATGCCCGCCATCAGGATTCTTGAGAACAAGCTCATCCCACTGGGCGATTTCAGTATCCGTGGCAAAGCG
>CBFGYC010000034.1:0-7588 GCA_965652985.1 uncultured bacterium
GCTGTAAAAGAAAAATAACCAGGCATCACAAGCGGCTGACTTGTTTTTTGCTTTTTGCTTTTTGGCTTCAGTCTCTTCTTTGCGTCAACCGGTTCTAAACTTTTTTCGAGGGCCGTCGTCTCGATAGCTGGTATGGCATATTTAATTTTCGTTGATGGCTTTACTTTACCCACACGCGTGCGGGCCACACCTGACGATTTCTTTTTTGTCGCGTTTTTTTTCATGGCTGACATAACAATCTCCTAAAAGCTACTCCCTGATTTTTGGAGACGTGCGATCCGATCCTCAAGCGGTGGATGCGTGCTGAATAGTTTACTGATAAAACCTGGGCTCAATGGGTTCACAAGAAACATGTGCGCCGAAGAGCTGTTTTGTTTTCGCATCGGCTTACCATATTGACCGAGCTTTCCAAGGGCGCTTGCCATGCCTTCCGTGTCCCTAGTCAGCAAGCTGCCGCTGGCGTCTGCCAAGTATTCCCTTTGGCGACTGATCGCAAACTGTATGAGCATCGCGATGATTGGCGCGAGGATGATAAGGATAATCCCGACCACAAGAATGAGCGGATGCGTATTGTTATTCTCTCGCCTGTCGCCGCCAAAAATAAGCATGCGAAGCGCGATATCCGACAGAATACCGATGGCACTCACCAGCCCAAAAGCTATCATACCGACGCGAATGTCATAATTCCTAACATGACTCATCTCGTGCGCCATCACCGCCTCTAGCTCGCGGTCGTCCATGATATCCAGCAGTCCCGTAGTGGCACCGACAACCGCATGCTTGGGATCGCGTCCGGTCGCGAAAGCGTTCGGCGCTGGATCATGAATGATATATACCTTTGGCATGGGCATTCCCGAAGCGATCGAAAGATTCTCAACTACCCTATACAGGCGAGGGTTGTCTCTTTTTTCAATTTCTTTCGCTCCTGTCATTGCAGTCGCGAGCTTCGCCGCCAAGAAGTATTGGATAAGCGCATAAATAGCCGCGACGGCAATCACACCATATGCTATCGATGTGTTACCCTCGATGTACGCGAAAGCCCAACCAATAGCCCCTACCAGACCGATGAATACGGCCATGATAAGGAGAGTATTGCGCTTGTTGGCCGCAATAGCGCTGTACATATCAGTGTTCTCCTAGAATTGAACGTTAACGGGCTGCTCGGCAACTGCCTGTTCCGCATCATTGAGCTCAAAGAACTCTCGCTCTTTAAAGCCGAGCATACCAGCAAAAATATTAGTCGGAAAAAGGTTAATCTTGGTATTCAAGTCACGCACGCCGCCATTATAAAATCGACGAGCTGCCTGAATCTTGTCCTCAGTGTCAACGAGTTCTTGTTGCAACTGCGCGAAATTCTGGTTCGCCTTCAGGTCTGGATACGCTTCAGCGACAGCGAAAAGACTCTTGAGCGCGCCTTCGAGCATGTTCTCACCGGCCGCAGCTTCTTTTACTCCATTGGCGTTTTGAATCGCAGAGCGAGCCTCGGTTACCTTCTCGAATACACCAGTTTCGTGCGCAGCGTATCCCTTAACGGTATTTACGAGATTAGGGATCAAGTCGACTCGACGCTTCAGCTGCACCGTTATGTCGCTCCACGCTTCATCGACACGAATCTTCAGTTTTACAAGAGCGTTATAGGTAAACCACAAGAAGAGAGCCAACAGAGCTACAACCCCAAGAATAATCCACACAGTCCACATAAACCTTTACCCCTTACATCTGTTAAATTGTATCTTTATTGTAGCATGTCTCTGGCATTTTCACTAACGATACGCCGTAAAGCTGCGGCGAGACTGTTATTGACTTTTTGATTGTTATGTGCTAGTATTGTTCAATCCAGCCACAACTATGGTCTGGCCATGAACATTTACTGGAACAACCTTTCGAAATGTTCGCACTTTGACAAAAGCAAGAAGATGTAGCCGTACCACCCATCATATTCATAGAGTGCAATCTGATGCCTTTCAAGAGGCGCTAGACGGCACCCTATGAGTAAGGGTGAACTGGCGGGATTCCGCTTAAAGACCCATGCCTCGTGCATTCGAGGTGCGGAGGAAGAATGAAACAGATCGCCGCGGAAGCTATCGTGGTCAAGCGTGAGACGTGGAAAAGGGGGATGCTGATGACGGTTGCGGCCGGTGTCGGCCTTGCCGCTTATTTCGCGCTCACGAGTTCCCTGCATAGCGCGGGGTGGGCAATGATCGCTGCCGTGTTTGCGGGCGTCTATGTGACGTTCTGCTTCGCGGATGAGCGTGGAAGGCGTGCCCAGGAGCGCTACGAAAAGGCTCGAAGGCCGCCGGAAAGAAGGCCATACAGGCGTCGTTCCTCCCGAAAATCCGCTCGGGAACGAGCCTACCGCCGGTAGTCCTAAAGCCAACCGTAACCCGTTCGCCACTCGGCGGATGGGTTACGGTCAACCGCTCTCTTTTTGCTTTTGTCACTATCATTCAGTACGTAGGTCGTACTCTGAAGAGTCCTCATAGGACGAAAATGACAATAAAATAACCCTGTCTAAGAACAGGGTTATTTTATTGGTGCGCGGGGCGGGACTTGGTCACATCCTGCGACCCCGCGAGTCAGTCAAATGAGGCCAGCTCATTTGTGACATCGCCTTGCGAACTGCCACAGGCAGTTCTCACCCGCACGACGTCGTGCGTGTTAGATCTCGAAACCAAGAAAAATGACCAACCAAAAGGCTAGTCATTTTTCTTGGTGCGCGGGGCGGGACTTGAACCCGCACGACTTATTCAGTCAAGAGATTTTAAGTCTCTCGTGTCTACCGATTCCACCACCTGCGCGTATATTTTAGGAGGAGCTCCGCTCCTCCGTTGTCGGTTTGAAATAAATTAAAACACGACAACTCCTCCTCGCTAAAGCTCGGCTTACGCCTCGTCTCAAGAGTCCTTTCTAGTATACTAGAAAATATGAAACAAGTGCTGATAATTCACGGCGGCAGCAGCTTTAATTCGTACGACTCATATATCGAGAATTTAAAGAACCGTACGACTGATTACGAACGGCTAAAACCGCAACAAAAATGGAAGCCATGGATCGCCGAGCAAATGACTGAGACAGATGTATTGCTCCCAACTTTTCCGAACGGGGACAATGCCGTTTACAACGAATGGAAAATATATTTTGAAAAGCTCATTCCATTTCTCGGTGACGACGCCCGGCTCGTCGGCCATTCGCTTGGCGCAATGTTTCTTGCAATTTATCTAAACGAGAATTCACTACCAAAGCCAGTCAAGCAGCTCTTTCTGATCGCCGGGGGGTATGACGACGAATCGTGGGAGGAATGTGGTAGCTTCAGGGTGAGGTCTGCGAAAAACGTGCCAAAAAGTGCCAAAGAAATACATCTCTTCCATAGCAAGGACGACCCTGTCGTGCCATTTACGGAACTTGCCAAGTTTCAGTCCGATCTACCAGATGCCACCAGTCACGTTTTTACCGATCGCAACCATTTCCTCGATTCGACATTCCCTGAGTTACTCGAAATCCTTCAACAAAAATAACCTCGAACTATCGAGATCATTTCATGGAGGCACGTACGGGAGTTGCACCCGTCTACGCGGTTTTGCAGACCGCTGCGTAACTGCTCCGCCAACGCGCCATCTCGCTCATTATACCAAAAAGCTATCAGATAGTAATTACTGCTTCGCCTGGGCAGGCGCAATATAGCGTCTCGTACTTGTCGTCACCCACCCCGCTTCGGCACCGCACGTTGCCGCTGCGGTACCAGCTGGCGTAGGATTATTACTACTAGATTCATAGGTCGCCCGAAGTACATAGAATGGTTCACTGATAGTACATGCACCACCAAAATCATATCCCGTGTTTAGTGCGATATATTGGTAGTTAAGCGTGCTTGTATTTGATGGGTCGATCGGAATCTTCGATCCCACATGACCACCTACGTCTTGCATAAATACCCGCCCGGCAGCCACATCATGGCTCATCTCCCAACCACTCGCGCCTCCAGAAGGATTATACGATGCGGGATATTCCCCGTTCACCACATAATACGCCTCAAGCGATTTTACGATAGTCGCCATGTCGCTCGAGCGAATAGTATCGCGGGTTCGCGTCTGAATACCGGTGTAAGCAACGACACTAATGGCAGCAAGAATCGCGATCACGACAATAACAATCAAGAGCTCTACGATAGTGAAACCGATTGTGGTTTTCTTCATTGG
The DNA here is from genome assembly GCA_965652985.1 of uncultured bacterium. GTDB lineage: Bacteria > Patescibacteriota > Saccharimonadia > Saccharimonadales > Saccharimonadaceae > JAUIHN01. The sequence goes on from CBFGYC010000034.1 coordinate 4,197, forward strand.
CTCCAGGATACCACTCTACACATCCACAGACAACCCACAACCAGTTGACTATATTTATTTTTATACTATGATTATAGTACCTTTCGTGAGTTTCTCCGAAAGAGTTCATCGACAAGTGGGCTGAATAGTAGAGGACGGTGACAGAGCGATGGAAGCTCTTCGGCAACGCCGCCGCGGTCTTCGAGTCGAGCATCTTGTCGTCAACGCCGATGAAAGGATGCCACTCACGGATTTGATCGACGAGGCAAAGGAATACGGAGTTTTTGTCGAGTTCACGTACAGAGGCATTCCTGTGCACGTGAATCCGAACACCAGAACGAGCGTCATCGCCGAAGGCTGGCAGATGGAATGGAATCGTCGGCTGTCAGAGCCTCGATTTCGTCTCGTCTGCGCAGACGGCGAAGAAGTTTGGTGATGTGACCCAAAGCGATACGACAAGAAGATATATGATTCTTTGAAGATCGCGGAGCGTCTCTTCTTCGTATCTTCTTTGGACTATATGCCTACTTGTCGCATCGCTTCGTAAGTGTGTGCTTGCGCTGATGATTCTGAAAAGATGAAAGCGAAAATTACCAAGTCCGACCAGACCAAAAGAAAAAGCCATCCTTTCGGATAGCTTTTTCTTTTGGTGCGCGCGAGAGGACTTGAACCTCCACGTTCCGAAGAACACTAGCCCCTCAAGCTAGCCTGTCTACCAATTCCAGCACGCGCGCATGTACCACGCACGTACTTGCCTTGGCGTCTACAACAATGATCTTACTCACTTTGTTCAGACAGGCCAGCACGCGCGCTTACAGACCAGTCAATTATACCTTATATAGAGAATAGTCTCAAGCCATTATTTGAACAATACCACCAAATGTTGTATAATGAATCTATATGGAAAAACCCAGCACCTCCCCCGATACTGCTGGTAGTTTATTGCCTCGGTCTGATGTAGAGGAAGAACGACGGGACGCACTCCCTCCCATCGATCTTAAAGACGCCCGAACATGGTGGTTTTACAGGAATGGCGATAGCAATGAAATAATCGAGGTGGTTTCAATAGCCGAGCATTGGGCGAGAAGCATGCAAAAATTGATTGCCGAGGGAGTTCCTCTCGAAGAGATTTGGATGCGCACATTCGAGGCTTCTTGTGAGGTGCCTTCTGAGCACAGCCTCCGGTTAGCGGTGACTATTCTTGCGAGGTCATGGCGACACGGAGAAGCGCTACGTGAACTCTACGATGCCCACAAAGAAGATATTGATTTTTCCTCGAATGATATTTTTTATGGCTAAGGCGTCTTATATACCGTCCGTTCACGTACGCTCCAGTCAAGGACATTCGCATAGTGATTGGCGGAGGTCACGAACGGCATCGATTCCTCGACCGAATGTACGTACTTATTAGTTGCATACACTACCACCGGTTGGTACAACCCTATAGCGGGGACGTCATCGAGCCACAGCTCCGCGAAAGTTTTGTATTTTACATTGCGAAGATTCTGGTCAAGTACTCCTCTTGCGCTTACCAGCGCTGCATCAGCGGTAGAGTTTGAGTAATTCGAGAAATTGTAGCCGGTAGATCCAACCTGTGACGAGTGCCAATACGCATAGACGTCAGGGTCTGCCCCGATAAGAAGCTCATAAATGAGTACATCGTAATTCCGTGGCTGCAATACATTCTGCACGAAGTTCGCGCCAGCCTGGTCGGGATCAACGACATTCGTCGCGACGACGACACCGACACTACGCCACTGTGACGCTAGTCCGTCAACTATCTTTTCGTATTCTTCATCCTTTGTCGTCGTAATGGTGAGGGTAAGCTTTTCGCCTTCTTTTTCCCTGATACCATTCACCAGCTTCCAGCCGGCTTGGTCGAATAATTCCGCCGCCTTTTCCTTGTTCGTTTGCGGCGCTTTTGGTATGTCATCGCCAAACAGCTGGCCGCTCACGAATGGAAGATCGAGTCGGGGCACGGCAACGGAGAGTTGGTTACGAAGCGCGCTCGTGTCAACGCTGAGCTGCAAAGCCTTTCGTACTGTTTTATCGCCTAGGATTGGACGGGACACATTGAACAGAGCATACACTCCACTATTGACCCTATGCTGTGTGACCGAATAACCGGCCGTATTCAAATCTTCAGCAGTAGAGGCTGGGGCGCCAGAAACTGCGTTTGCGGCCCCCGACCTAAGCGAATCAACCGCTTTATCTCGGTTAGCATGAGCATGGATTTCAAAACGACTAACAAGAGGATCACCTTTGAAATACTTATCAAAGGCACTCATTTGGACAATCTTGTACCCGTCTTGGCCGCCTACAGTTTGTAGCAACCTGAAGGCGAACGGACCACTTCCTACGGGGTAGCGGCTGAAGGTATTTTCGCGAATAGCACCCGCTGGAATATCCCCTAAAATATGCGCGGGCAACACGGCGAACGTTAGAGCATGAGGAAAGGCCGCATACAGCGCAGGTAAGCGAAACTCCACCGTGGTTTCATCGATCGCTCTCACCTCGACGTCTTGCCAGTTGATACGGAGTGGCGACATTGCGGCCGGCTTCTTTATGAGGTTGATTGTAAACGCGATGTCCTCTGCCGTTAGCTTCTCGCCGTCATGCCAATAGGCGTTGGAGCGGATTTTAACGGTATATACTTTACCGCTCTCATCAACCTGCAAAGATTCCGCCAAGTTTTTGCTCAGTTTGCCTGCCGTATCGAACGTATAGAGCGACGAAAAAAGTAGTCTCGATGCGGCGACTTCCGGCTCAGTGGTAGCGTAGAGCGGGTTGAGCGTGTCGATCTGACCAGCCATCGCCTCGGCATACGTACCGCCCTCAGCCGGTCCAATCGTTTGATAATTAGATTGCGCCCACGTCAGCTGCAAACCGGTCGCCGCGATCAACACGCTTACCAAAACAAGCCACTGCGCGATATGGCGCCGGGCGATACGAATCGTATCGAGCCTTTTTACTAGAAATTTGTGGGCATGACGCGCCGAAGCCTTTTCGACCCGTTTCATTCGCCCGAAGATCTTCTTACGATCTACGCGGGGCTCTTCAAAAGACTGGTCTCGATCAGGTTCCACCTTGTAAGTCCCTTAAGAAGTAAGCACAGGAAGAAGCATCCCGCCCAGGATAGACGCAATAAAAATAACGGCCAGGACGACTGTCGCGCGGTACAGGCTTTTATCAAGACCTCGGCGTGAAGTATATAGCTCACCCGATGCGCCAAACCCAGCACCAAGGGAGGCGCCACGCTGCTGTAAAAGTATCGCCACTACCATCAAAATCGCGGATGCGATCGTAATTATCTGCATTATAACTTCATTACTCATATGTTCTCCTTAATTTCCCAAATCATCAGACTTTACCAACCCTGCGACGTGGCTTATTACAACATTCACTATACCTAT
>CBFGYC010000035.1:0-7584 GCA_965652985.1 uncultured bacterium
TGCTTGGCTACGCGGCGGGCTACGCTGTCGCCTTCGCAGTCAGCCGCTTCCTGACTTTTACGCCGGTACTCACCTGGGAAATCGCGGGTATCGCGTTTGGCATCTCAGTCGTTGTCGGTGTCGTCTTTGGTCTCTACCCTGCCATCCGAGCCGCCGGCAAAGACCCTATCGAGTCGCTTAGGCAGTATCACTAATCCCCTCACCCCACATGCTATACTGACATCATGAGAAAAGGCGTAAGCGGCTTCACTATCGTCGAACTTCTAATTGTGATTGTCGTGATTGCGATTCTAGCATCGATTTCCGTCGTGGCGTATACCGGCATACAGGCAAGAGCAAGCCTTTCTGCTGGTAAATCGTTCGATGCGTCACTGCGCCGTAATCTGAGCCTTGAAAGGGTCGCATCGTTTAGCTTTGATGAAGGCTCAGGGGCTTCGGCGAACGACTCTTCCGAATTAGGAAACGATGCCGTCGTTAATGGAAGTTGGGCCAGCGGCATGGAGAGCGGCACCGCGCTTCAGGCCAATAATAATGGCACGGGCGCACGAATTACGAACAATATCTATTTCGGAAGTGAGAGCTTCACTGCAACCGCCTGGGTCAACTCTTCCGATACAGACGGTGGCCAAAGCAGGATTTTAGGGGTAAGCATAGGCTCTCCTCTGGCATGCTATTTTTTTATAAACTTTGGTAACGGCAGGCCTTATATTGAAGCAAGGGATTGTGGTGGTGCATATTGGTCCACCGGTACTAGCTCATCAACAACTGATATTTCCGGTAAGTGGGCGCATGTTGCGGCAGTAATAGACAGAGAGGAGGGGCGAAGCTCTCTGTATATTAACGGCAAGTTGGAAAGACAAAGTAGTGTCGTTTCTTCAAGTGGAACTTTTGGCGACAGCCCTGCCCCCAGTACTTTCATAATAGGCTACCAAACAAGCTCAGCAACGCTGTCTCTGAACGGACTCATCGACGACGTCTACATCTACAAATCTGCCCTGAATCTATCTCAGATCAACAGCCTATACGAACAGCAGGCCGGACGTCGTCTAGCTCAGCGATAAAGAGCAAATCACGGTAGCGCGCTTGCAATGAAGGCTCATTCGCTTGTATCCTGAAGGTATGCATAAAACCAAAAGCGGTTTCACTATCGTTGAACTCCTCATCGTTATTGTCGTGATTGCCATTCTTGCGGCAATTTCGGTGGTAGCGTATACCGGCATCCAGCAACGCGCTAGCAATACTGTACGTATCGCTGCTGCCAAGGATTGGATGAAGGCCATCGAAGAATACATAGCAGCGAATCAGGCATACCCTGCGGCTTTAAGTATTTATTGTATCGGCGAAAGCAATATCACCGATCTTGATGGCGACCCGGACGTAGACTGCGGAACATCAAATAATGTAAAACATAACTCCACGACCAACACGGCTGCGTTTAATGACGCCATAAAGACCATACGATCATCTCTGCCTGATTTTCCGGGCGAACCAGTCCAAGTGTCCTCCACGTTTACTGGCTCAGGTATGCTGTTTCGCGCTGTAGACGCCTACGATCCCGAGGGTGAAAATATCACTAATTATCCGACGTTGATTTTCTTCTTGGAAGGCGCCGATCAGGATTGCATATTGCGGCCGCTGGCAGTACCGAGTACAGGAGGCAACTTCACTCAAACAACTGCGAAAAATTCGTACTCCAACATTGGAACCGCCTGCCGCGTCATATTACCCGATCCGCGTACCCTATAAAAGTTGCCGCTACACGCCTACCCTGCTGTATACTCGAAGTATGAATAAAAGCATGAACGGCTTCACTATCGTTGAGCTCCTGGTCGTCATTATCGTAATAGCTATATTGGCCGCCATTTCAGTGGTGGCCTACACAGGGATACAGTCCCGGGCTCGCGATTCGCAGCGGCTCAATAACGCCAGGGATATTGTCCAAAGCCTAAACCGTTATTACGCCATAAACGGCAGATACCCTAGCCCAACCGCCCTAAGTGGCTCCTGGGAGCGGAGCGACAGTGAACCAGCGGCCGACTTCATGGAACATCTAGTAAACAATGGATTTCCAAATGGCACGCCAGTCGATCCGACTAATAACTCCTCATATAACTACCAATATTACCGCTATGGTGCCGGCAGCTACGGCTGCGACTCGAGTCGCGGAGCATTTTTTGTCTTCGGCATCCGAAACCTTGAAACTTCATCCGGAGCCCACCCGGACAGCCCGGGGTTCAGCTGCAGCGGACGCAACTGGGGGAATGAGTTTTCATGGGCTACCGGATCGTTCGAGAGGTAAGCTGGGCATACTAGCCTTGAGACAACAACGATACATGTATATACTTGGGCTATGAAGAAAAGCGTGAGCGGTTTCACTATCGTTGAACTTCTAATTGTCATCGTCGTGATCGCCATTCTGGCGGCAATCAGTGTGGTAGCGTATACGGGAATACAGCAACGAGCAAACAATAGCTCGCGTATTGCCGTAGGCGACCAGTGGGTCAAAACATTCAAGATATACGAAGCCCAGACTGGCAACAAACCACCTTCGATAGAGAACGCAGCGGTTAGTGCAAAATTTTGTCTGGGCACCGGATTCCCAATTGGCGGTGGAGGTGTGGCCAGATGCCAGAATGTTACTGGCACCGACGGAAACAGTCCCGCAGAGAGCGCTAATGCCACACTTATGTCGGAACTAGAAGCCGTGACCAGCCTTCCGACCGCTAAACCTATCAGGTCTGCCGGTATTACTGGCCCGTACTTTTATAGATACTCGAGTTATGACGTCGTTATGCTTGGACTAGACGGGGTCTATGCGGTTGGCACTGATTGTGGCGGTGGCTTTATAAGCGTTTGGACAAATAGCGTTTCGTCTGGTTGCGAAAAGCGCATCTAGAGATTTGATGATTTCTCTATCTTAAACCAGCTCAGCCTTCAATTTCTCAATCAGCTCTACCGGCGTCGGATCGACACCGTTTAAAATCGCCACGTAAATACTGACGAAATCGGCCAAAATACAGCCCCAAATCAACTGGACCGTCAGGCTGTCCCCGGCAAGCGCCACGACATTCGCTTTTGGTCGCTTGCCGCTTAAGAGCCTATCACTAACCTCAAAACGCTTCAGTACCTGCGGGTGCTCAAGCGGACTGATAAGATCGAACACGGCGAACGGCTTCTCGATCGGGTGTGACGCCCAACCCATGAATTCGTTATGGTTAAACTCCGGATATTCGTTCCAAAACGCCACGTTTTTAGCGTTTTCATTCCAGCTGATCTTCCATTTATACGCCAGTGGCGCCGTTAGTTCGCCACCATAAAATACCGGGGTCTTGCCAACCGCATGCAGTGCTAGCTGTTTGGCGTAGTTTTTATCCACCGTGACGCCTTTAGACCAGCTACTTGAAGCTTCTTTCAGAAAGTCACGAGCGTTTCTAATGTCTTCGACTCCATCCATACCAGGAACACCGAAGTGATCCATCAGTACGAGAAGCGCGATAAGACCGTTAATGGTAACCATGCGTGGCTGAAAACCGGCAGGAAGCAAAACGTAGCTAACATCACGTTCCTCAGCAGCCTCTTTGAGCTTACCGCCAGAGGTAACAATACCGACTTGAGCACCCATACGAGTCGCTTCGGCTAGCCCAGAAAGGGTTTCCTCGGTGTTGCCAGAGTAACTTGAAGCAACGACGAGCGTATTTTCGTTTACATACGCCGGCAGGCTATAACCACGCACCACCTCGATCGGTACGCTTGTTTCTTGTTTTTTCAGTGTCTTCAAAAGCAAAGCGGCAAGCGTCGAGCCGCCCATGCCCGTAATAACAACGTTGGCGATCGGGCGTTTGTCGTGATCAGGATTCAAAACTTCGGGACTAAACTGCGTCTGTTCATACTGCTGCTCGGCAACATCAAGCGCCCCGCTCGGATCGCGCTGCATCAGCACATTGTTATCGTCTAACATCTTTACCCTCCAAGTTATCTTGCAACATCTACTCCCCTCATGATACAGTATTTAGTAACAAAGCATAAACAAAATTAGTAGGGGTGGGAATGAACATACAGCCGCAACAGTCAATTAGTGACGATCAGGAGCTCGCCAAGGTTCTAGCAGGCATCACCGCTGGTGCCGATGGCGCAGCGCCTGCTGGCTTAGCCTCAGATCTCGAAGACGAAGCCAAAGATAAAAAAGACGATAAGAAAGATGCCGCAGCCGAAGCTCCTGCTCCAGAAGCGGCTGACACAAAATCACCTGAAATCGATACTATCGAAGCAACGGTGGCAACCGAGGAACCAATCATGCCAATCCAGCCAGCAGTACCGGCACCAGCACCAGCTACTCCGACAGGCCTCGATGCCATCAAGCACGACGCGCTCAATGAGCTCCGTCCCCTTGTCGACAAACTCAATCTTTCAGCCGAAGAAAAATTCGACACGTACCTTCTCATTATCCGCTCAACGGATGATTCAACACTTGTCGCTCCAGCGTTCGAAGCAGCACGCGCTATCGCCGACGAAGCCGGCAAAGCCCAGGCGCTCTTCGAAATCGTCAAGGAAATCGACTACCTGTCGAATCCACAAAAGCCAGTTGCTTAAGTTTTCTCGCGCACCAAAAGAACCTCCCTTCAGGGAGGTTCTTTTTCATATGCTAATGAGCACCTTCAGGTACAAGCAAGCGATAGCGCAGCCTTTAGGGGTGGGGGCTACGACAGACGAATTTATTTCGCTGTCGCAGCGGGGCGGGCAGACCCGCCCCTAAAGTTTAAAAGCCCATACCACCTGGCATGCCGCCACCTCCCATTGGGGCAGGCGCTTCTGGCTCTGGCACGTCTACCACGAGTGCGCCCATGGTCGCGGCTGTCGAAGCGATTGACACCGCGTTTTGGATCGCTTCCTTGGTAACGCGCGCCGGATCGATGACACCTTCTTTCTTGACGTCAATCAAGCCCTTCTCAGGAGCCATCACGTTCACTCCAAGCCCAGCTTTGCTTGATTCAACTTGAGCAAGCAGTGCTTCACTGTTAAGGCCTGCGTTGGCGGTAATCTGTAAGAATGGCTGCCTGAGTGCGTTCTTTAGTATCTGACGACCGGCACTGATCGAGTCGGCGCCGTCTGCCTTGATACCCGCGGCAAGATTCACGAGCGTGACACCACCACCAGCAACAATACCTTCGGCGAGAGCCGCTTTCGTGGCCGCTACTGCGTCATCGACACGGAACTTCTTCTCATCGATTTCAGTCTCAGTCGCGCCACCGACCTTGATGACCGCAACCTTGCCCGAGAGTGCCGCAGCACGCTTCTCGAACTGTTCTTTGTCGTATTCGCTTGAGGCGTTCTCAGCCTGTGCGTAAATTTGAGCGATACGATTCTTCACCGCGGCCGCCTTACCTGCACCTTCGATAATGGTCGTCTCGTCCTTGCCAACGATCACCTTACGGGCAGTACCAAGTACCTCAAGGCCGACATTTTCGAATGTAAGGCCTTGGTCTTCGCTCACGACGGTCGCACCAGTCAGCGTCGCGATATCCTGGAGGATTTCTTTGCGGCGGTCACCATACGCAGGCGCCTTGACAGCGGTCGTATTGAACACACCCTTGAGCTTGTTAAGTACCAAAATGCTGAGTGCCTCGCCTTCCACTTCGTCAGCAATCAAAACGAGGTCTTTCTTGCCAGACTGGGCAAGTTTTTCGAGCATTGGCAGGAACTCTTGGACACTACTGATTTTTCCATCGGTAATCAGCACCATCGGTTTGTCATACACGGCCTCTTGACGGTTCACATCGGTCACGAAAAACGGACTGACCCAACCGCGGTCCAGGCTGTAACCCTCAACCACCTCTGCTTCGAGTTCGAGCCCCTGGCCGGCTTCAACTGTGACCACGCCGTCCTTGCCTACCTTCTCGATAACACCAGCGATCAGCTTGCCAATTGATTCGTCGCCGGCGCTAATAGTCGCGACTTCAGCCACACGCTCGCTCTTACCTTCGATGCTCTCGCTCATACCGTCGAGCTTCTTAATAATCTCTGCACCAGCCGACTCGATGCCCCTCCTGAGTTCCTGCGGATTGTGACCAGCAGCAATCAGACGGTTCGCTTCTTTTAGGATCTGGTATGTCAGAACTGTCACGGTGGTCGTGCCGTCACCAGCTGCCTTATTGAGGTTGCTCGCGGCCTGCTTGATAAGTTCAGCACCGACTTTATAACCGAGCGTTTCGTCATCGTTCTCTGGTAGATCAATACTTTCAGCTACTGTTACGCCGTCGTGAGTCACCGTCGGACCGCCATAGCCTTTGCCAATTACTACATTTCGACCCTTTGGTCCGTACGTTACTTTGACCGCGTCATAGAGCGCCTTGGCGCCGCCGAGCACACGCTCGCGAGCGTCGTCATCATAAAAAATCTTTTTTGCCATCCAAGCTTTCCTCCTAGTTTGGTGAGCTTTACTCTCTTGGGGCGAATGACCATTCTCCATTTCTGGAGAGCCGACATTTCATACTATCAAATGGAGGCGTATGGTCAGAGACCAAGAGAGTGAAGCTCGGTGTGTTAAATCGTTGCTAAAATATCTTCTTCTTTAACGATCAAGATATCTTCATTATTGAAAGTAATCTCATTGGCGTAGCCATTATAAAGAATACGATCGCCCTTTTTAACGCTTTTTACGTCCGGACCTACTGCCTGGACAACAAATATTGATAGCTTTTCTTTAGCGTTATCTGGCAAATACAAGCCGCCAGCAGTTTTCTCGGCCGCCTTTTCACGCACAGCGACGACACGGTCAGCTAAAGGTTTGATTGGTGTGCTCATCCGTCTCCTCCGTTTTACATTTCCTAGTAGTACTATTGTAGACAAAAAAATTAGCACTTGCAATAGTAGAGTGCTAATTTTATCGCCGCTACCTTTGGTGTGACATTGACCGATTCAGATAAGTCTGTTACTACTAAGGGACCTTACTAGACAGAATATGAGAGAACGACTTCCACCACCCACTCCTGAAAATAATTTTCACGGCCGCCTCTCGGACGGCATGATGTACATGATGGATTTCGAGGCGACCATACTTGGCCATAAACCGCCAGTCGATGAAGAGGATTTTGATAAGAAAGACGCCTTTTTATTCGCAAGGAAGATAGAAGAGCACAGTGATTTTTTCGACGAACTATTCACCGACAGGAATTTTCACCCCGCGGCCGCCTACCCGAATCTTGCCCCGCTCGTCAAAGCCTCCCTTCTCACTACTCCGTACCTCGTCATGCAAACGATGAATGACACCGAGAGCGGCACGGATTTTAGAAGAGAGTTCAGCGAATACAACGAAGCGCTCAGAGACGCCATCCGTGCCAATCCAGCTATGTCAAAACGTGCTCTCATGGCCATCCTAAGAGGCGGTATCTCATGGGCCAGAATGCCTGAGGCATACAACCACCGATCAAGGACAAGGCTCGACAGGGCCATCACCGGCGCCAGTACCGAATTTGCCGCCGAACAGCTGTTTACATGGGCAGCAGAAAACGGTCAGTTCGCCTTTGAGCCGTCATCGGTCAGAGAAGACCTAGACGGGATAGATTTCATCATCTCACACCCGGCCAC
>CBFGYC010000036.1:0-7570 GCA_965652985.1 uncultured bacterium
GTGATTTCAGTAGAGAATGGAGATGACGGCGCCACGCCAGTGGCTATATCCATTCGGTCCTGGGTGGTCGCCTCCACTTTCTTTTGCGTGTTCAAGAAGGCAGTAACGCGCTTGCTGTATTCGCTGCCCTCTTTTTCCTGCGCGAGGCTGGCTACGCGGGTAGCGCCGTGCGGATCGACACCGTCGTAGCCGGCGTATTTTTGTAGATCCTCGTCTGCCGCTAGTAGCTTGTTGAGGTTTGAATCCTGAACGAGCTTGGCAGCGTTCTCTCGGTAAATAAGAAGCCTTGTCTCTTCGTCAATATCCCTGGCCTCTTTACCGATTCTTCGCTCCAGGGCGTTGACAGCCACGACGCTTGGTTCCGCCTTTAGGCCTTCATAAAGGGTCGCGACTTGCTTGTCCGTGGCTGCGGCATCATCGCGGTTTCGTCTTTGTTGGTAAGAAAGCGCTCGGAGCGAATCGGTATCGGCCACACTTTGGTTAAAATGCGCTTTTGCCTCGTCTTCGCCGGCAGATTTGCGCATTTCGTTAATTGCGCTTTGCCTATATACTTCATGAGCTCCTTGGGTTTGCTCATAGGCGGCTGCCCCGCCAGACTCCCAGGCTTTTATTTTATGGGAGTTGTCGATCTCCCTAAGAGCCATTCTCCTTCCTCCTGCTGAGAGAAGACCTCTGTTACGATATCTATTGTTTTCGCCGTCCCAGTCCCACAGGCGTCTATTCTTTGTAAAATCATGCCTGTTTTGGGCGAACTTGCGTGTCTTGTCGATGATTCCCTTGTTCGGGTCGTTTACCATACCTGCTACCCGACCGAGAATCGATCCGCTGAGCCGTATAAGCACAGGTGTGATGACAACCGGCGCTACCTGCACTATCATGCCGAGGATGATGATATTAAAGAAGTTTTTGCTCTCCGGATTCTCCAGGGCGCTATATACGATGGCCATGCCGGCCAGCTGGGAGCCACCGAAGATAACCGAGAATATCGGGAATATGAGGAGCATAGTCATGAAGAGGCTTCGCCAACGATCAAAGTATTTTTCAGTACTTGGCAGGAGGTAGGCGACGAATGCAAGTGGTGAAATAATCACGAGTATGGTAATGAGCGCCTGGCGGGCGGCGAGGACAAGGATCGCAACCAAAGCCGAAACAATTACCCCCATAAGAGCCACGAGCAGGAACCAGAGTGACGCGCCGGCGCTGGCGACGACACCCACGATCGTTCCACCAAGAAGAGCTCCGCCGGATAAGATGGCAACGGCAAGTGATGTCCAGTTGATATCCTCGGCATTGACCGAAGCTTTGGGAACTTCAATGCCGGCGACTATCGAGTCAAACATTTCTTTTATAGCGACCCCGAGAATATTGGATAGATCCACGGCCGCGGCACATACCCAGTACGATACGTTCACGAGGACGGCCGCAATGATAAGCCGCGGCAATAACCTTTTGATGCCGTAATTCGATACGCCGAGACTCGTGATTTGAGAATAGATAATAATCAAGAAGCCGATGATAAACAAGATGTTCGCGAAGTTCTGCATTACTCTCCAGATAGTATGAGTAACTCCGCCGTTAAGCAGTGGCGAGACTGTCAAGAAGTCGCTCAAGATGCTATATAGGGCGTCCATTCCCTTCGCGAGCCACCGCGTCAGCGGGCAGACCATCCAGCCGACGCCCTCGGTGCCTTCGCCGGTACAGTTCGAGGTGGGCTCGGTATCACCAGAGCCTGTATCGAACGCGTTCTCGCCCTCGGGCACGATCGTGATTTTAGTCGGCACCGAAGGCCGGAATTCTGAAATGTTCTCATTGCCTTCGTAATTTCTAAATACAAGAATCTGACCGCCTATAGGTTGTGATTTATCGCTTGTATCGGCACCTTCATCGAGACATATCACGAGAAGTGTCGGCACCTCAGAGTCGGTATCGTTAGGATTGGTGTTTTGACCGACCCCTGAGTAGTAGACGTCCTCGCTGTCTTCACAGACGGTTCCGCTAAGGCTTGGAATATATTGGTTTTCTTCGGGTGGGACGGTCGTTTGACGTAGCGGCCAGCCGTTATGATCGATATCTACCCCATTCTCCGCCCATTCCGCTTCAGTGGAGACCTCTTCGAAAGCTTCCTGTGCGTATAGAGGAGCCGTATAGAGTACGGCTGTCGTCAATAGGGCCACAAACATGGCTGAGACAAAAAGAGTAACTCGTCGCATCGGTATACTACCCAATGGACGTGGTTTGATCATACTCCACATACCTCTGTTATAGTATCACAAAATATCTAAAAAGTCAAAGGTAAAATGGTTGCAAGTACGCGCATAATACCGTATCGTATAGGTAGTCATGAAAATGAAACAAAAAACATTGATAGTAGCAGTCTTTTTAGGTCTTTCCATAGGAGTCTCCTTGGTAGTTCCACCTCAAGTGACATTTGCTCAAGAGATTGAGTGTCGCCTTGATACGCCAGAAGGCTGTGAGGAGGGCGAAGTTCCTGCTGGAGGCGACCAAGAAGAGACACAGACGCCAGAAAGAGAAAAAGAATCCTGTGATCCAGCCGAGGGAACTTGCTGTGGAGACGTCAAGACCTCAATTATCAGTGGTGATCTCTGTGGTGAAAGCGATAGTTCTGGCGAAAGCGGCACCGTTTACAAGCTGCTTATCGGCGCGCTTAACATCCTTACCGCCGGTATCGGTATCGCTGCGGTAGGTGGTATCGGCTACGGGGCCCTGCTCTACACGACTGCTGAGAGTAAACCGGATCAGACAAAAAAAGCTATCGGTATCATAACGAATGTGGTCATTGGTATCGCTGCATATGCCCTGATGTATGTATTCCTTAATTTCTTAATTCCAGGAGGGGTGTTTAGCTAAATGAAACCCTTGGCCATAAGATTACAGCATGTTTTACTCAGTGTGCTTATGTTGGCATCGTTCGCGTTGGCTTTCTTGCCAACGAACGCTGCTGCCCAGCCATCACAGGCAGCGGGCCATTGCAACAATTACTTTCTTCTTACCATCCCTGCTTGGTATAACAATGTAAATAAGCCCTCTGATGGTGGTGGCTGTGAAATTATCTCACCGACCGAGGTTGGAGGAATCGGGCCATTTATTTGGATTATCGTTCTCAATATCGTTGAATTGATACTTGTAATGGCGGGGTATGCGGCGGTTGCCTTTATTATTTATGGTGGTTATAAGTATATGATTAGCGCCGGATCGTCCGAGGGTATGGTAGCGGCAAGAAAGACTATCACGAATGCGGCAATAGGTCTTATAATATCCGTAGCAGCGGTTGCGATTATACGTACCGTATCTGGCGGGTTGGGTATAAACTAGAAGCATGAAACTCCTTACTCTACTTGCACAATTAAAGGTCTCCCGAGACCAGATCGGGTATAATCCCGCAATCACGGACAGTCCAGACGGCCTTACGAGGATTCTCGATCTTGTTTATGCGTGGGCTGGTATTGTAGCGGTGTTGATCCTCATAATCGCCGGCTTTTTCTTTGTGACGTCGCGTGGAGATGCCTCCCAAATGAAGCGCTCGAAAGACGCGATACGTGGAGCGGTCATTGGTTTGATAGTTGTCATGACGGCATTCGCAATAACTAGATTTATCTTAGGAGGTGTATCGGAATGAAAAAACTAAAAATAGTAGCGCTTGTGGCAGGGCTCTGCCTTTGCTTGTTCTCGTTACCAGTCGAGGCGCAAGGGATTTGGGGCGCCTGTAATCAAGCTGCTGGTGGCTCTGCCATCTGCGAAGACCAGACAGAGGCCACGGATATCGTTAAGCAGCTTATCAACCTGTTCTTGTTTGTCATAGGTGCCCTTTCGGTCATCATGATCGTGCATAGCGGCTTCAAGTACGTGTCATCGCGTGGCGAGGCGGAACAAGTCAAGTCTGCAAAAAATACTCTGCTCTACGCAGTGGCGGGTCTGATAGTGGCAATGCTCGCTTTTACTATCGTCAATTTTGTTGTTGGAATCTTCGACTAGAGCAGAGGTAATAGCAGTAATGAATAATCAAGCAATGGAGGGAGTGTATGGTAAGAAAAGGAATTAAAATCGTACTGGCTTTTGCGCTATTCATGGGGGTAGTCGCTGTAGTTCCAGGTGATACGGCATTTGCGCAGGCTAGCCAGGTAAAGGAAGGGGTGAGCGCGATTGGTGGCGAAAGCAGCCCTTCGGCTGATAGTGCCCTTGAGACAATCGTAAACGCTTTTCTGCTTCTTGTCGGTGCAGTAGCGATAGTTATGATCGTGTATGGCGGCTTTCGCTACGTGACGTCCGCGGGGGAAGCAAGCGCGGTCAGCGCGGCGAAAAATACGATTCTCTATGCTGTTGTTGGGTTGATAGTCGCTTTGTTAGCATATTCGATTTCAGATTACGTCTTAGATGTTTTTGAGGGTGGATCCACGAATACTACAGAGGAGGAAGACACGGGTGCCCGACCCAACTCTATAAGCAAAAGAATTTTCTCACGAATCACTTAACAAACCAACTGTTCCATGATATAAACTAAGAAGAGAAATATCCTAAGAAAGGAAGAAAAATGAAGACAATCATCAAAAAAGGTTTACAGAGTTTACTTATCGTACCGGCGCTTGCGCTTGGCGTGAGTGCAGCTATGCCAGTCTTGCAGCCAGCGGATGCTTTCGCGCAGCTTCGAGACGGCTTGGACAGTGCTGCGACAGATGAACAACAGAATGAGGCGGGCCTGTTCGAGGATGGCGGTGTTTTTGAAACCGTCGTGAACGCGATTCTGTTCATCATCGGTGCCGTTGCGGTCATCATGCTTGTATACGGCGGTTTCCGCTACGTTACCTCAGGTGGCGACAGCAGTGCCGTGACTTCGGCAAAGAACACTATTCTCTACGCGGTCATCGGTATCGTCGTTGCACTCCTTGCCTACGCGATTCTAGATTACGTTCTTAGCGTATTCCAGGACTAGCCTTCTGCGCTATAAGAGCTACCGGCCAGAAACGTTCTGGCCGGTATTTATTTCGCGTACGTAGGCACGCATACTAAGATAAAAGCCCGGAAGTCCGGGCTTTTATGTACTCGCAAATTGTTTTACTGAATAGTAATTTTTTTGGCCTGTTCTTGTTTGACCTTACCAAAACTGATTGAGAGAACACCGTCTTTTAGGACTGCGTTGACTTCATCTTCCTTTACCGCGACTGGTAGCGCTAGCGTGCGGCTAAACTCGCCCCAGTAGCATTCCTGGATATGCCAGTTAGTTGCTCCTGAGTCGTCGCCGCTTGAAAGAGTACCGCTGATGGTCAGAATGCCATCGCTGATGCTAACATCAAGATCCTCTTTGTTGACGCCGGCTGTACGGGCCTTTATAACAAGTTGTTCTTCTGTTTCGTATACGTCCACAGCCAGTTGGCCTGGAAAATCGTCTTCTGCGGCTCCCCAGTCACTATCCTGGCTTGCTTGAGGGGTACTAGTGTCCGTCTGAACAAGATCATCGTCGTTCAAAAAAGCGGCCGCTAGCTCGTCTTCAAGCAGGTCGTCATTTCTTTTTCGTGCCATTATGTCCTCCACTTCTAGGCTCTATTGACAAACTGTCTCTCACATTATAACTACTCTTTATGGCATAATCAACATTATGAAAGTGCTAAACGTAAAAAGTACAATGGTTGAGAGGCTGCTTGACTTCGTTTCTCCTCACTACTGTTGTTCTTGCGGCGAAATTGGCAGTATTCTGTGTGAGAGTTGTAAATATGACATTACCAGTGAACGTTTCAGTGGCTGTACGTTATGCGGACAGCCCACTCTATCAGGAAGCCATGCGCGCTGCCATTCCATTATCGAGCGTACCTGGTGTGGTGGAGAGAGAACGGGAGGACTCGAACGACTTATAGATGACTATAAGTTTGAATATGTCGTGGCCGCCCATAAACCTCTTGGCGATATACTCCTCGCTGCCCTGCCGGAGCTTCCTTCAGATACGATTGTTGTACCAATACCAACAGTACGGACCCACGTGAGGCAGCGAGGCTACGACCATACCCTTCTTCTTGCGCGCTACGTCGCCGACAATCGTAACTTGCAGTGTTCCCGGCCTCTTCTGCGCATAAATTCAAGCGTTCAGCGCGGTGCGAATCGCAAAACACGTGTCGCTCAGGCCAAAGCGGCGTTTGGAGTGAGAGAGAGGCTTGATCCTGACGCCACCTATCTTTTGATCGATGACGTCTTAACGACCGGATCTACCTTGCGTTTCGCGGCGAAAGCTATGAAAGACGCCGGCGCTACGGTGGTTTGGGCTGTCGTTGCGGCCCGCCAGCCTCTGGACTAACAGATATAATACTGGTAAAATGGCTTCTGTGTTAGCTCCGAAGAGCTGCTAAGTTCATCAAGCCAAGTTTGCTGTTTGATGAATTGAAAGGAGATGTAACGGAAGGATGACAGCTTTCAATCAAAGATTATAAGCGAGAATTCTGAGTGAACATCGACACGGAGAGGTGACCGAGCGGTTTAAGGTAACGGTCTTGAAAACCGTCGTGGGGCAACTCACCGCGAGTTCGAATCTCGCCCTCTCCGCCAAATAAAGAAGACGACCTTTTGGTCTTCTTCTTTATTTATTGGGCCTGATTTGAACCCGCGGGCGCTGCAAAGCAGTGCATACCGCGAGTTCGGTGTAGCGTAGCGAAATGCTGGAAAAGTTTACTTTTGCCAGCATAAGCAAGCGAAAGAGGCCGTTAGGCCGATATCTCGCCCTAAACAGGATATAATTGCTCTATGACCAATATATTCTCGCGCCTTAATAAACGGACCTACACCCTATTCGTAATAATCGGTTTCCTTCTTAGCTACGCGGTTTTTGAGCTACTTACGAACTGGATACAAATCTTTGCTTTTATCTACGACAAGCCCGACTTAGGGTATCACGAGCTACCTTCATATATACACGTTATTCAAGGGGCGGTTCGATGGCTCATCTGGGTCATACTTGGTATTATTTCCGCGCTCGACTTCCCAAAGAGAGAATTTACAAGAACCTTCGGCTATAGTACAGGAATCGTAGTGGCAGGTGTCGTGATTTTTATCGTAATTATGTATAGATTTGGTGAGGCAATGGAAGGCTTTTAACTAACCTGTTATAGTCCTGCCGTACCACCGTTAACGCTGCCGCCCTGAAAGGTCGCGAGTACGAAGTCGAGAATAGCATATGCAAGTAGTGCGATAACAACTCCAACGATGGCGTACAAAACAGTATTCTTAGCTGCTGTCACGTTGGCGGCGTTACCACCCGAGGTCACATAGCGAAAACCAGCAAAAACGATCATGAGGACAGCTACTGCGCCAATAAGAAAGAGAAAGGTGTTAACAATCGTCTCAAAAATGGCACCGTCACCAAAAAGATCGGTCGGCTGACCGGAGCCGTGCGCGGCCTGTATTCCCGAACGGAGACCGCCTGATTGGGCATCACTTGTAGATACCCGAATAAGAGCCAACATCGCGGCAGCCGAAATCCCAGATATAACCTCACGTACCTTCTTCATAATTATTACTATAGCATATTTACATAGTAAAAGCAATACCTTTATTAAAGCCTACCCCTGAA
>CBFGYC010000037.1:0-7498 GCA_965652985.1 uncultured bacterium
TATAGCACAAGGAGGCGAGCGAAATGGCTATTGAAAACTACCAGAGTTCAGAGCGAAGTGTCTGAAGCGCCGCCCTGCCACTCTCGCTGCGTTTTTTTGTTTCCAGATCCAAGAGTTGGTAACGAAAATTCCGGGCGTGTATGTAGTCGGAGGAAATCGATTTGTTCACTGCGTTCCACCCGACCTTCAGCACTCGAATCGTCTCGGGACCGCTCCAGCCGTCCGGAGTCGCTATACCGTGATCGTCAAACGCCACATGTCTTTCGTATAGCTTGAACGCCACGTCGATACCGGCTTCGTGTTCACTCGCATGAATCGGTTCGCTTGATAGTATCTCGCTGTCAAGTTCTGGATGCCAACCAAGTGCAGCCGCCTCACCGATTCTCAACATGACTTCTTCTCGGGTGAGCTCGGGACGGAAGTCTACCCTGATTAGTTCTCCTCTTGCCTTGGTCGGTTCCGAGTTGGGGCTTTCTATGACAGGAAGTTTTTCGGCCATTATTTTTACATAGTAGCACTTTGTTTCGTAAAAGGTAACGGTTTCATTCGTTTGATAGCGCTAAGCTTAAAAATCGTTTATAATAAAAGCAGTAGAGAAGAGAAAGTTAGCCTGCTTATTTTCTTCGGACAACGCGCGTTATTACACGGAGTATGATAGACACAATATGTTCAAAAAATTCGTTCAAAATAAACTAGAAAAAGCCGTCAAAAATTACTTTAAGAAACATCCAGAAGTAAAACTGATCGTCGTCACGGGTAGTGTCGGCAAAACCAGCACCAAGCGGGCTCTTGCGACGCTTCTCTCGCAGCAGTACCGTGTGCAGATGGAAAATACCAACCACAATACCGAGCTCAGCGCGCCATTAGGAATTCTCGGTGTCGAGTATCCAGTGGGCAAGGTGAAAAATCCGCTGGCATGGTTGGCGGTTTTTAAAGCAGTGAACCGCCGCGTCAAAGATCCGACCGGCGTCGACGTGATTATTCAAGAGCTAGGTACTGATAGGCTTGGAGAAATCGCTCAATTTAGCACCTACCTTCGGCCAGATATCGCCGTGGTTACCGGAGTGACTCCGGAACACATGGAATTTTTCGGTACGCTCGATGCCGTTGCCGAGGAAGAACTGACCGCGGCGAATTTCTCCAGGATGGCGGTGATCAATCGTGACGACATTGCTAGTGAATACGCCAAGTATCTGTCGAACACCAACCTTACTACCTATGGAACATCAGGAGCTGCAGAGTACCGATTCGAAGAAATCGATTTCAACCTTGAAGACGGCTACATAGGGCAGGTGATCGCTCCAGAATTCACACAGCCTCTTCCTATACAAGTGAAGGTGATCGGTGAGCATAGTTTGCACCCAATCATGGGCGCGGTGGCTGTCGGTTTGAAATTAGGCCTCACGCCAGAGAATATCCAAAATGGTCTCAAAGCTATTCGCCCCGTGCCTGGTCGCATGAATCTATTGAAAGGTATCGACGATACGGTAGTCATCGATGACACCTACAACTCAAGCCCGGCTGCGGCGAGCGCAGCCCTTCAGGCGCTCTACAACCTTCAGGTGCCGCAACGTATCGCAGTGCTTGGAAGTATGAACGAGCTTGGTACAAGTTCGTCTGATGAGCATAGAAAGCTTGGTATATTGTGTGATCCAAGCCTGCTTTCGTGGGTGATTACCATTGGCGACGAGGCGGAACAACATCTTGCTCCGGCCGCCCGCGCCCGTGGGTGCCAGGTGAAGTCGTTCAAAAACGCCATTGATGCAGGAACGTTCGCGAGAAGCGTGTCCGAGCCAGGCGCAGCGATTCTGGTAAAAGGTTCTCAGGGAAATGTCTATGCCGAAGAAGCGGTGAAAATCCTTTGTCTTATGAGCGAGGACGTCGAGCTCGTCCGCCAAGACCCGCACTGGATGGAGATAAAGGACAAGTTCTTCTCTAAGTTCTCGTAGCGGCTAACAGAGGTGTGTTAGTATAGTTAGTATATGAGGCGCTATAATCCATCTGAAATCGAGCCGAAGTGGCAACAAACCTGGGCAGAGGACCAGCGCTACAAGGCGCCGAACAGCAGCGAAAAACCAAAATACTACATCACGGGGATGTTTCCTTATCCGAGTGGCGCAGGCATGCACACCGGGCATTTCTTTGAGCATTCGATCGTAGATGCCGAAGCTCGGTTTCGTCGGGCACTCGGCTATAACGTCATGTACCCGATGGGCTTTGATAATTTTGGCCTTCCTGCCGAAAATTACGCGATAAAAACAGGTGTCTCGCCGCAGAAAGCCACCACTGACAACATCGCCAACTTCAAGAACCAACTGACCCGGGTCGGTGCCAGTATCGATTGGTCCCGAGAGGTGTGGACGTCAGACCCTGATTACTACAAGTGGACGCAGTGGATTTTCACGCAGCTGTTCGAGCGTGATCTTGCTTACCAAAAGGAAGCTAACCAGTGGTGGTGCCCGGTAGATAAAACCGTGCTCGCGAACGAGCAAGTCGAAGGCGGAAAGTGCTGGCGTTGTGGCAATGAAGTCGTCAAAAAATCGATGAAGCAGTGGTTTTTCAAGATCACTGATTACGCTGATGCGCTCCTCGAAGAAATCCCAAGTTTGAATTGGCCAGAGAAAATCAAAACTGCTCAGATGAATTGGATTGGCAAAAGCGAAGGCGCTGAAATCCGATTCAAGATCGAAGGCCTGGACGGCGAAGAACTGACAGTATTTACGACGCGTCCTGATACGATTTTTGGTGCGACGTTCATGGTCATCGCTCCAGAACATTCGCTCATCCCAAGCCTTGTAAACGACGCTACGCGTGAAACGGTGGAAGAATACACGGCGAACGCTCTTAAGAAGTCTGAAATCGAACGGCAGTCTGAGGGCAAAGAAAAAACAGGTGTCTTTACGGGCAGTTATGCGATCAACCCGGCCAGTGGCAAAAAGGTGCCAATCTGGGTGGCGGATTACGTGCTGGGTGGTTACGGTACGGGAGCGATCATGGCCGTACCGGCGCATGACGAGCGTGACTTTGCGTTCGCTGAAAAATTTGATTTGCCGATCATCGAAGTGGTCAAGAAGCCGAAAGACGCCGAGGAGCAGTGCTACCGGGGCGAAGGCAAGCTAAAAAACAGCGGTAACTTCAACGGGGAAGAGTCGAGCGAGGCCCGTGAACAAATCGTGGCCTGGCTGAAAAACGAAGGGCTTGGGAATAGAAAAGTCACCTATAAGATGCGCGATTGGCTCATCAGCCGTCAACGGTACTGGGGCGCGCCGATCCCGATTATCCACTGTGAAGAGCACGGTGCCGTGGCCGTGCCGAAAAAAGATCTTCCAGTTTTGCTACCAGAAGTCGAAGATTACGAGCCGAAGGGTGAAAGCGTGCTGGCCAGCCAGACGGAATGGCTTAATACGACCTGCCCAAAGTGCGGTAAGCCGGCGACGCGCGAAACCGATACGATGGACGGCTACGCTTGTAGTAGCTGGTATTTGCTGCGCTATACCGACCCGCAAAACGACGAGCAGGCGTGGAATCCAGAGCGGGCAAAATACTGGACGCCGCTTGATATGTATATTGGCGGCGATCATGCCGTGGCGCACCTTTTGTATGTACGGTTTTGGAACCATGTGTTTTACGATATGAAATTAGTGCCGACCAAAGAGCCGGTGAAACGGCTCGTCTATCACGGTTATATTAACGCCGAAGACGGTACGAAGATGAGCAAGAGCAAAGGCAATGTCGTCGATCCGCTCGAAGTCATTGATGCTGGCTATGGCGCCGATGCGCTGCGCACGTTTGAGCTGTTCCTCGGTCCGATCAATGAGAACAGCAGTTGGAGTAGCACCGGTATCGCTGGGGTATATAGGTTTCTTAACCGCCTCTGGACATTGGTGCAAGAATACGACGAATCTGACAAGAAGGCCGAAGTCGATAGCAAGAAGCTTGAAAGTATCACGCATGGGGCAATCAAAAAAGTCACCGATGACATTCGGCGGCTCAGCTTCAATACCGCTATCGCCGCCCAGATGGAGTGTGTGAACGAACTCTATAAGCTGAAAGTGGATGGCTTTTCAAAAGAATGGAGGCCGACACTCGAAACGCTCGTACAGCTCGTACAACCGTTCGCGCCGCACATGGCTGCGGAGCTTTGGGAACAATTGGGCCACGATAGCCAGCTTGATTTTGAAGAGTGGCCCGAATGGGACGAGGCAAAGATCGTCAGCGACGAAATAACGATTGCCGTGCAAGTAAACGGTAAAGTCCGCGCCGAGATAACCATAGCGCACGATGCCTCAGAAGATGACATTAAAGCCCAGGCGCTCGCGGCTGAAAACGTCATGAAGTTCGTCGGTGACAAAAAACCAGCCAAGGTGCTCTATGTTCCTGGCCGACTCGTTAACGTAGTCGTTTAATCCTCTACGCAATCAGGGTCGTTTCGGTCGAGGTGCATGGCAGCGTGGGAATGATGCTCGTCAGTTTTCATAACTGTACCACGACATAAAAGTGACTATACTGCAATTTAGTCTTGAGAAACAGTGCCAAATACGCTATAATTGTTCCAAGTTTTAAAAAGTGAATCTATGAATAGGAGATCTTTTACATGGCACAACCAAAAAAGCAAAGTAGCCCCAGGAAGACCGGTACGCGTCGCAGCCACTTGGTTCTGAAGCTCGCCCGCCGCGTCAACGCTACTTCACCAGTCAAGGTGAAGACCACGAAGCGCGAAACTGGCAAAACGGTTAAAAAATAGTTTTTTAAGCGTTTAAGTAACCCTAAAATAAAAGAAAGAACCAGAAAAAGCCTATGGCCTCAAATCGGCATCTCGGACGTATCGTTGCTCTGCAAAGTCTGTATGAATACGAATTCCGCGCTCAATCCGGCGATACTGCGCTCGAGATGAGCGAGATTGTTGCTCGCAATCTAGTTCGGTACGAAGAGATGATTGATGACAAGCAGTTTATTACTGATCTTGTTGACGGTGTTTTGGAGCACCAAGATGAACTCGACGCTAAAATCCAGCCGATAGCGCCGGATTGGCCGATCGAGCAAATCGCCCGTATCGACCGCACTATCCTGCGAATGGGACTTCATGAACTACTCTATATGCAGGAACTCGTTCCCGCGAAGGTAGCCATCAACGAAGCAGTCGAACTTGCCAAGGCTTTTGGTTCTGATAACTCAAGTAAGTTCATAAACGGCGTTCTTGGAACTGCCTTTAGGACACTTGTCGAAGGAACTGACAGCGATGCAAAATCCGAAGTTTGATAAGTTCAAGAAGTACTTTAACCGCCGGCCGTCGATTCAAGAGGTTGTTCGTGAGCCAACTGCTGGTGGTATTATTTTTCGACACAGCAAAGAAAACGGTGGTGTCGAGATCCTATTAATTCAAGACGCTAAGGACCGTTGGACGATACCGAAAGGCCATATCGAACCGGGAGAGAGTGCGCAGCAGACCGCCAAGCGTGAAATCGGCGAAGAAGTCGGCCTGTACGACATCGAAATTCTCGGCTGGCTTGGAAAGATTCATTTCCGCTATCGCCGTTTGGAAAAACTCGTGCTGATGACGACGCAGATCTATCTCGTACGAGCTGGCAAGGATGCTGATAACATCAAGGAAGAAGAATGGATGAAAGATGTCCGTTGGTTCGCGTTTCAAGATGCGCTTGACGCGATCGAATACGAAGATATCGGTAAGCTGATGTTACTTGCTAAAAAGCGTATCAGGCAGGAGAATCTATAATATATGTCAGGTATGCAAACTGCTCCCTACCAAGAGTTCGCCCGCGAGAAGTTGGGCTTTGAATTTAAAAATATCGATTATCTTATAACGGCGATGACGCACCGGAGTTATGTCAACGAGCATCGCAAGAGTGTGAGCGAGCACAACGAGCGGCTTGAGTTTCTCGGCGATGCCGTCTTGGAACTCGCCGTGACGGATTACCTCTATCGCAACTATACCGAGCCAGAAGGAATCCTGACCAGCTGGCGTGCGGCGCTCGTGAACACCGATAGTATCGGGGCGGCCGGCGATTTACTCGGCTACGAGCCACTTATTCGCATGAGCCGCGGCGAGAAAAAGGGAAGTGACCGTGCTCGGCAGCAGATCCTCGCGAACGCCTTCGAGGCACTCATCGGTTCGATATACCTCGAACGTGGGTATGAGGACGCGGCGGACTTTGTCGGCAAGCACATTCTTTCTAAGCTTGAAGGCATCGTACAGACCGGCAGCTGGCGCGATCCGAAATCACACCTCCAAGAAGTATCGCAGCGTATCGATGGCGAGACGCCGATTTACCGCGTGCTTGAAGAGTCCGGTCCGGATCACGACAAGATTTTTACGCTCGGTGTGTTCGTCGGTAACAAGAAGATGGGCCAAGGCGAAGGACCGAGCAAGCAGTACGCCCAGCAGCAGGCCGCACGCGCGGCGTTGAAGGCTTACCAGGCAATTGACTCTAGTGTGAAAACAGTGTAGAATGATTAAGAATTAGTCAATAAAAGACTTAGAAAAGTAAAGGAAGTTTTTGTTTTTATGCTCGCAATTCGTTTGCAACGTACTGGCCGTAAAGGCTACCCGACTTACCGCATAGCGGTCCAAGAATCACAGCTTTCGCCCGCGAGTGGCCGTGTCGTGGCGTATGTCGGTAACTATAACCCTCACACTAAAGAAACCAAGGTCGACGTAGAAGTCGCCCAGAAATATCTTGATAACGGCGCCCAGCCATCTCCTAGGGTGGTCATGCTGCTCGAAGAAGCTGGCGTAAAGCTCCCTAAATGGGTTGCCCGACCAGTAAAGCAAGAGAAATCAATCAAGAATCCTGATAAGCTCCGCAAAAACCAGCCAAAAGAAGAACCTGCGGACGAAGAGCCTGCTGAAACAGCGGCTGAATAGGCAAGACTTCCGAATATCCCATGAAAGAAGCCCTCCGGGGCTTCTTTTCGTATGCGCATCTTCGTTAAAAAGATTCGTTTCATAGTACAATAGGAACATAACCAGTAACTAGGGAGGCGAAATACCAATGTCAACTATCGACCAGCAATTCGTAGAATATATCGTCAAATCACTTGTCAATAATCCAGATGACGTTCTTGTCGAGCGTATCATCGATGAAAAAGGCGTACTACTCAGCCTTACGGTAAACCCCGAGGACCTCGGCCGGGTTATCGGCAAGCGTGGAGTCACGGCCCAAAGCCTTCGTACGCTTCTTCGTGCCCTCGGTACTAAGAATGACGCTCGTTACAACCTAAAGATCGTCAACAATGACGGTGACCGCGAAAACTATACTACCTCATCAGATAGCATGGCTGACGAGACTGTGAATAATTCGATAGAGGACGGTGTGGAAAACGATGAATCAGATTTCGCCAAAAACTCCCGAAAAGAGCTTGCAGATCTAGACGACCTCGATATATAATAGACATTAGTTCAATGCGAATTACTTGAACTGCGAGAAAGCTCTATGCGAGCAACAAACACACCTATTTGTTGAGAGCCTTGTATGTGTCA
>CBFGYC010000038.1:0-7045 GCA_965652985.1 uncultured bacterium
CTGAAGCAGTCTTCAAGCGCTGTCGACGTACTAAGCGACGTCTTTAAACTCACCGAGGAAGAGCGAAAACGCCTCGCTAATTTCCCAGTAGGCCAAGGGCTATTCTTTGCCGGCCAAAATCACGTGCACATCCAAATTATTGCATCACCGACCGAAACTACTCTCGTTAGCACCGGCACGGCCGCTAGAGATTTACAACAGACACAGCCAGCGCCCGGACAAATACAACCAAACCCAGGAGGGTTTTAATAAGGTAACACTATGAACCCTGGAGCGCCCAAATCACCTGACGAAAATGAGAATAGGATCGGCGATAACTACACTCGCGGTCTAAACTCTCATGGCCAAGAAGATGTGTATTCAAGAGGCCAGGCCAGGCTCGATGCGATCGCTCTTAGGGACCGTGAGAACCGCGAGGCGGCAAACGGTGGCAGCAGCGATAAAGATAAGACAGACTCCGTTCAAAGTCAGGAAGCAAAAGGTGGCGGTTTTAGAAATAAGTTCACGGGCGGCCAAAACCAAAAACAGAGCCTCAGGGACCGTGCAAAGGGTTTTATCACCAATAAGAAAAAAGGCCCGGCGACCCTTATCATCGTGATCATCCTTGGAGCCATGGGATTTGGCGGATTATTTTTTGGCGGTACTCTTGCTCCGCTCTTTTTTATCAAGAATGTGACTTTAGACCTGAACGATCAAGATTTCGCATTAAAGAAAGCGACTGACAAGCTCTTTAGGCACAAGATAGGCCCTTTTAGCGATTCCGACAAAACGACACTGGGCTGTACCGCGGCAGGCGCGAAATTATCAAAAAAATGTGCGTTCAAGACTCTTTCGGCAAATCATAAAAAGCGGCTCGAGTCATTCGGCTTCACGATCGAAGGCGACGATTTATTCGCCGGCAGGACCAAGCCGACGCGTATCACCTTCGATGGCGTAGAATATAGCCCGGAAGAGTTCCGGCAGGCGCTTCGGTCAAACAGAAAACTCTTCGAAGCCGTCTACCGCGCCGATAATATGAGCTTCATCGGTCTGAGAAGCAAGACGTTCGTTGACCGTGTATTGAAAAAATATGGAAAAACCTTATCCACCCCTGATATTTCAGGGAGTTATAAGGAGCGTGTCGAGCAATTAAAGCAACTGTATAATGGAGACGGCTCCAGTAGGACACCCAAGTTTAGCGACGCTGAAGACGCAGAAGGTAATCGCCTACAAAAAAACGGGGAGGATGCTTTTTATCTAGACGGTGACAACGGTATAGACAGCGACGGTAATAAGATCTTATTCACGGAGGCTGAGACAAAAACCTTCACGGAAAACCTCAAGGGTGTTGGCGACATCAGCAAGACACCTACTCATTTTAGTCCCGGAAAAATGAAAGCCTATCGGGCCTTAAGTGTATTAGGAATAGCTGATGGAGTATGCGACTTTCGAAATATGGTCGGTTCTGCCACCGTAGCAGCGAAAGTCGCGAACTCTGCTCAACTAGCTGGTTACGCTCTTGATATGGCGGCATTCACAGGAAAGCTGCAACTTGGAACGGCGACCCCCGAAGACGCCGAGTTTATCCAGCGTGTCTTTAATGATACCGATGCAAGAAAGACACTCGTTGGCTGGAAGGAGAGTGGTGACGAGTTCGTCGAAGGAGAAGTAACAAATCCGACCTTTGGTAAGAACGCTATGGACTCGGAGCTGTATAAAATGTCAGCCAATGGTGGCGTCGCGGCGACCTCGGTTGTTGACCAAAACTACTCTCTGGGCTTTGGAAGTGATTCATTTTTAGCTGGAGTTGGTAAATTCCTCAATATGTTTGATAGGATTACTAGCGCCAACAACGCCATTGATGATTCGGCTTGTAATACTATTCAGAAATGGTGGGTTCGTGGGCTCGGTTATGTCGGCGGTGTTATTCTAGGCGGTATCACTTTTGGTGGCTTTACGGTTTTGAATACAGCTATTCAAGTTGGACTATTTATTGCGACACAAGCAGTAGGGTGGCTCCTGAACGCTGCTCTACAGAATAATTTGATTACCGATACATTACTAGAAGAGGCTTCGGTAGAGCGAGGTTCGGCTATATGGACAGGTATGTCTGTTGTTCTTGGGCAGACCGCTCAAGCCCGCGGCATGATGCCGGGAGATGCCGAGGAGATAGTCGCCTACCAGTTAAAACAGGACGTTGCAAGGCAGGAATATATCGCGTTCGAAAGACAGCAAGCCAACCCTCTCGATATTTCAAATCCGTACTCCCTCACGGGAACCGTTGCCTTTTCTATATACTCAAGTCTGCCAAAAAACACGTCGGAAATGACCCTGACATCCGCTGTCAAGGGTGCGGCCTCGCTTGTGTCTGATGGGTTTGGGTCGCTATTAAGCCCTTATTCCGCGAATGCCGCTTCTTTGAACCCCGCAAGGTTCGAGCAGTGCGACGATAAAAGCTATGCCGACATCGGTATCTCGGCCGATGTTCAGTGTAATGTCCGTTATGTCATGCCGTCCGAATCTATTGACGTAGACCCTATAGAGGTTGCTCAGTGGATGGAAGATCAAGGTTATGTCGAACCAGACACGACAACAGGTTTCCCGAAAGGTTATACACCGCCAGACGGCGCGAAAGAACAAAGCATCGCCAAACAATTCGTCATGGGCGTGGTCGACACCTTCTACGACACCCGTGATTACGGTGAACGCACAGACCCGATAACTGGTGAAGGGCTTGGTGAGAGGAATGACTATGGCGTCTACCTGGACTACTGCGTGTACCGGGCGCTTCCATTCGGAGAAACATACGAAGAATTCGGGCAGGTCAACGAAGTTAGCCATGAGTGGAGAACCGGTGAAAATTGTCGAAAAACAGACGATGCAGCAATTAATATGTTCCGGGCTTACACCTTTTATCTTTCTGCGAATGACGACCTTGATGAAGGTCCTATAGAGGGTAATATCAACTGCGGCCCGTCTGCCACGAATCCTGGCAGTAACGTAGGAAAAGCCAGCGCCGAGGCTATCGACGCCGCGATTGAAGCGTCACAAGCAGCTAATCCGGGTAACCCTCATCCTCTGGACGGAATGGGTGCTAAAATCATAGAACTCTCCAATAAATACGGTGTTAACTCCGACTTTATAGCCGTCACGCTCCATGCCGAGACTCAGTTCGCCGCCGACGGGTCTATAGGCCCACGATATAACAACTTTGGCTACAATAAACTGAATGAATTTAATGAATGCGAACCATTTACAGTAGGGTCGACGGGTCAATATAACTGCTATAACACCCCAGAAGCCGGTATAGAGGGTGTGTTAAAAAACCTTACCGAGAACCCTGTCTATAAAACAGTTACTACCGACCCCGCGACTGGGCCGACCGATGCGACTCCAGGCACGATTGCAGCCGTCCGCCCTCATTATTGCCCTAACTGGGATGGTAATTGTAACCTCACTACTTTTATCGCATCCGGCGAACTAATCGGCATACCTATTTCAGGAGACGATCTTGTCTTTGGGTCTACTTCCGGCTCTACGACCTCGGGTAGCGGTGGCTTAAGCACCGCCGGCAGTGTGACAGGTAATTCAACAGGAAGCAAAGTGTCCCAAACCGAGTTCAAGCAACTCTTTTCTGCATATGGCCTCCCTGACCCACAACCACAAACAGATCCGGAGCTTATCCAGTATGGATCTCCCGTTATGGGCTATGAGGAATTACTAGAGCAGCTCAAGGGCGATCCTAAAGCGTCCTGGGCGGCACAAGCAATGCTCGATGGCGAGAAAAAATGGAAGAGCGCTGGCGGCGAATTAAAAGATTATCTGAATACAACCTGGGTATGGTTCGAAAATGGCCAGTCATCATGGCCTGATCCTTACGAGATGAACTGTGTCAACGACACTTCGGTTGCAGCGTCGCATTACTGTTCAAGTACCAACTTCCAAGCAGCCGGCTATCAACCGAATGACGTGCGGCCAAAATTCAAAGAAGTATACGATAAGCTGTATTCAGAAGATGAACTTGTGAGTGTCATGGAAAATGTCATAAAAAACAGTACGAACGCCTCAAAAGAGCCTTGGAATTACAATGATCCAAGCAATAGCGGACGCTCTGGTTATTTCACTGATCTTAGGGGTGTGTCATTTGATAGCCTATGGCCGAACAAGCCTTTCAGTGATGAAAAAGCCCAGATTCAGAGCTTGATATTAGGTAAAGACCCGAATATGGCTGCCGCGCTCAATAGCTTCGCAGTGAGTGACGATGACGTCCTCGCCCACTTAGGAACAGGTGATGGTTGCGGCCCTGGATGGGGTCATTATATATGTAAACCGGCACGCCAACAGATGGCAAACATGATGATGGCGCTTTATATGTTCGATGGGCAAGGCCCAGCATCGAGCAGCGACTGTACCGGTGCGGGTGGATTTACCACCGGAAAGGGCCTTGGCGCAATCGTGGAGGGTAACACAAACCCAGAAAATAATTTCTTGGCAGAGTGGGG
This sequence comes from uncultured bacterium, assembly GCA_965652985.1. Lineage (GTDB taxonomy): Bacteria > Patescibacteriota > Saccharimonadia > Saccharimonadales > Saccharimonadaceae > JAUIHN01. The sequence goes on from CBFGYC010000038.1 coordinate 4,482, forward strand.
TAACGGTCTGTACGGATACGGCACGGCATATGGCCTGAACGGATCCGGACATACAGGAATCGATATCGGAGGCGAGCGCGGAGCTGCCGTCTATACGCCGGTATCCGGAACGGTTCGCTGTGCTAAAACAGACGACATCGAATGTCACGCCTTCAATAGCTATAAGCAAGACCCTGGTAGTCCAGATACGTGTACTAACTTTACGTTACCTCAATTCAGAGACGGTACTGGTCTTGTTGAAATTACGTTAGATAACGGCGATGTGCTTATTCTTGGTCACACCCTAACGAGCACCGTTCAAGTAGGGCAAAAAGTAGAGGCCGGGCAGCAAGTCGCGACCGTGGGCTGTATGAATGGGCACCATATCCATGTGGAATACAGGACTCCAGACCCATCATTACCGTCTGGATGGCGTATTCTCGACCCAGAAACAAAGCTCGGAAGAGGAGCGGGAAGTACGTTAGATGGATAATCCTAAACTAAACAAGCGAGTACTTTTTGGGGCTGGGATTATAGTCATATTAGCTACGCTCTCTTTTTTGGCGTATTTTTTCTTGAAGGAAGCCCCGGCCGATACTACAGAGAAAGAAAAGGAAATCACTCTTGCCCGCGATATTGACGCCCAGCGGGTGTTTATTAAAGATTTCCATACATTTGATAACTCTATACATTCAGAAGCTCGCTTCAATATAGAAAGAAGGCTGTATATGAATACAGTCATGAACGACCAGCTAGAACACGGTTTCGATGACCATGGTCACGGCCCGGCGCATGGCGGTGATTCTACTGCTCCAAGCACCGCTCATCCACCTGATCTCTACACCGGCACCATCCGAGCTGATTCTTTTTCAGATACATCCTCTGGAAATAACCGGACTATTGCCTTTTTAGTAGATATCGAACCAGTTAATTTGACCTACCAAGTGCGTATTTTCATACAGAAAAATAATAATCATGAGACGCGAAACACTATTATAACCTGTGCACCAGATGAGTTAAGCATAGACGCTTCTGTCGTATGTAAGCAGGGGGTGGTATGAAAAAACTTGTCTTGATCAGTGGAACAGTAGTGCTTGCGGTAGTTGGTATATGGGGTGGTATTTCAATATATAATAAACTTACAGCTGAGCCTCTGTCCGATGAAGAGCAGCTTATTAAGATAATAACCAGCGAATATCCATCTTTCACCTCCAACGAAGAACCGCTCATAGAAATAGAGTCTGTATCAGACAATTACAAAGGGTGGTATGTGGTGACAATCAAATCAAAAAGGCCTGTTAAGAATTTTGTCCCCGTGAAATTAGTCATGCTAGAAACTGGAGGTATAGCAAAAACCATATTAGGTCCCGACACGCATTTCACGGAATCCGATCTTTTAAAATATAACGTGCCTGATTCGGTTATAATGGAATTACAAAAATCATGAAAAGAAAACCATCTGTTTTATCATCAACTCGGTATTTTATCTTAGTTGTCGCCATACTGTTTGGATCACTCCCTACAACCGCCCTTGCTACCAGTATTAATTTCATGCAAGATAATAATATCCTTTACTATGATCCAGGAGGGGGAGCCTGCTCAGCGGTCGGATCTTCGTATTCGACACGGAACGACATACCGACTCTAACCGGTAGCGATAACGCCGAAAAAGTGTGGAACTATTTAACAGGAGAAGCCGGCCTTACCCCTGAACAAGCGGCTGGAATCATGGGTAATATCAAGCAAGAAGCGAATTTTGAGTCCGACCTCGAGGAAGGACCAGAATCGGCTGCCCGCCACTCTGTCAGACCAGTTGGCTATGGCATCGTACAGTGGACAGGAACAAGGCGTACCGCCCTTGAAAAAGCGGCTAACGATCAAGGAGTGCCAGTTTCTGATTTAAGTTTTCAGCTCGCCTATATGGTACAAGAAAGTAAGAACAGACAGGTCGACCAATGGGTCATAGACCGTGCTGAAGGAGCGGATTTTGGTCAGCCAGGCGATAATGAATGGGAAACATTAAAGAAACAAAAAACTGCCGAAGATGCAGCGGCTTTTTGGCACGCCGCCTTTGAGCGATCAGGCGATAACCGAGAACAAATACAAGAGCGTATCGACGACGCCCTGGGATTCCTTAAATTATACGGGGGTAAGGTCGGTCAGTCCGCCAGCGCGGCTGCTGGTGGTAACTGTTCGGCAGCAGGGAGTGGAGATCTTATCGCGACATTACTTGAATATGCACACCCAACATTCTCTCCAAATAACTTCAGTGGCCCGGTTCCGCCACCAAAACCAGCTTATCTCGAAGTCGCGACCAAGCTGACAAAAGAAGGTAAGTGGGTCGGTGGTGGTATGGCAGAGATTGGTATTCCTGGAATTGATTGTGGAGGCTTCGTATCGGTTCTTCTAACACAAAGCGGCTTCGAGCCCGATTATAACTTTGGACTCGATATGGACCGCGGTTCAAGCAACCAAGAGTTTGGGCAGTTGCCATGGGCGAAAAGACACTGGAAATACCTAGGAAACGGAGGAGCTATAAGTACTTCCGACCTTCAACCGGGTGATGTAGCATATTCAAACGGCCA
>CBFGYC010000039.1:0-6876 GCA_965652985.1 uncultured bacterium
ATAACGACGATGACAATAAGCAACTCAACAATTGTAAAGCCTGTTTGTTTTCTAGGCATAAAGCTCATGCTCCGATAGTAACATCATGCGCTGCTGATTGGCAAACCATGAGGGTAAGCGCCGCCCTTATATCTGCGCCACTACCTACCCGACCTCTGGTAGGTAGACAAAGCAATGCGTCGCATTGCCGGTCGAGTACGTATAGCCTGTACTGCTCAACGTGTAATTAGGGTACTCGTCCTCTTCGAGCACACCAGGTATGCCACATTTCTGCCCAGCTCCTTCCAGATAGTACTGCAGGGTGTACGGAAAATCATGACCGTCAAGCTGCCGAGTATCGCCTACGATCGCTACGCCTAAATACCCCACTCCGCCCGTACCCATGACGGGGGTTTTATCAAATCCAGGAAAACCGGAAACCATCGTCTTGATCTCAGCATTCACATCTGCATCTGGATGATACCTCCACGTCCCATTAATGACCTCGAAGCAGTCCTGCTGGCCGTCGCTGTCGAAGTCAGGATAGCCATCCCCCAAGCAAACGTAATCATTGATTCCCTGCATCGGATATCTGCCATTGGCGGCTGCGTACGCTTTAAGAATCTTAACGTACTCGCCAGCCGCGGCAATACGCTGTGTGTTGCGTGCCCGGGCCTGCACACCGTTAAACGCCACCACACTGATACTCGCCAGAATAGCAATCACGACGATTACGATTAGTAGTTCAACTATCGTAAAGCCTGACCGACTTTTTGGCATAAAGCTCATGCTTCATAGCCTAGCATTTTCTTACGATATATCGCAAGCGGAGCAAATCACATCTTATGAAATGCGCTCTTTAGTCGTCATCCTCTTCGTCTTCTAAATCATCCGTGTCTTCATCCGCCTGATCCATTCGACCCTGCAGCTCGCCCTTTTCTTCATGGAATTTGTTTTCGGCGTCGTTTGCCATATCTTTTACGGCATCACCCGCTTCGTCTGCCTTGTCTCTCGCATCATCCATTAAGTTCATGTAAAAAACCTCCTTTTGATTACAAGATCAGTATACAAATCAATTCTGAAAATTAGATGAGACCGGAATACATGAAAATAAAACCACAAAGAACGCCAGGCCTGCTACTACAATGGAACTAGACTAATTAATTTTCAGCCACAATCGTCGGATTACGGTATTGGTTATCGCTCGTATAGTTACTTGGTGAGCTACGGATAACAAACCTCACGTAGACGACGTTCGGCCCTGTCGCGGTCGACCACGTGTAGTTCTGCCATGCCGAGAGAGGAAGAGTTTGGGCGTTACCATTGGTCGTGTATCCCGCCGAGCTAGTAGCGGGAGTTATCCCGTCCGCCGTATAGTACTCGGATCCGAAGTAGACACTACTATCAGGATTCCTGTTCGGTGATGGCTGCGATGCATAAGCCTCAACGGTGAGCCGCGCCTTGGCTGCTCCATCTGTCCTGACTAAAGGCGACTTGGCGCTACCGCTACTACTACCGTCAAATACCAACTTGTTTCCAGATTGATCATAGGTTATTCCTCCCGTAAGCGACCACGTTGAAAAATCCGAAACGAGATTTTGACCAGCCACGACCGGGGGTAGCGTTCCGCCAATAGGTGAACCGAGTGGCGCGCCTCCACAAAGATACTCACGCATGCCGCTTCCCGAACGGAATGAAGCTACGAGCGCTCCGGCGCCGTATCCATCAATACAAAAACCGCCTCCCTCCACCGCAACCAGTTGAAGAACAATGCCCTCGCTTGTCGCTATGTCGGATGGCAAGCTGATAGGATACGTCTCATCGCTCGACAGCACCCTAGCGGTTTCCATCTTTTTTGCAGCGTTACTTAAGTCGCTTTGCAGTGTTGTCCTACGAGCCCTCTCTTGAATTCCCGTATACGCAACTACGGAAATGGCAGCCAAGATAGCAATGACTACGATGACGATGAGGAGCTCGACGATAGTAAAGCCGCTTGCGCTTTTTTTCATAGTTCAACTATAGCATAGGACAAAAAGGCTAAACGACGATTCCACCGCCAAGACATACATCGCCATCATATATAACGACCGATTGGCCGGCAGTGATCGCTCTTTGCGGTTCGGTAAGTTCGAGAGTCGCACTACCATGGCTTTGGTTGGTGATAGAAGCGGCTATAAGTGGCGCTCGATGACGGACGCGCACCTGTACTTCACCAGTAGTCGGTGCCCCATTAATCCAGTGGATTGAGGTGAGGTTAACCTCCTTTTTCCAAAGCGTGTCGTCATTCAAATCTCTGGTGACATACACCTCGTTCTTCTCCATGTCCTTGCCTACGACGTAGTACGGCAAGCCACCACCGAGCCCCAGCCCGTGACGCTGGCCAAGCGTATAAAAGATCGCGCCTTCGTGACGGCCGACCTGCTGGCCAGTTTGCTTATCAATGACATCGCCCGGTGCGGTCGTGACGTACTGTAAAAGGAAATCCTTCACGCCGATTTGCCCGACGAAACAAATCCCCTGACTATCTTTTTTACCGGCGGTATAGAGCCCTCGCTCTTTCGCCATCTCTCGCACCTCTGGCTTAGTAAATTCACCAAGTGGGAATAGCGTTTTCTTGAGCGCTTCGCCAGTTACCCTGTAAAGAAAATAGGTTTGGTCTTTGTTGGTATCTTTTGCCTGTAAAAGTCGGCTAAAACGGGTGGCGACGAGCGGGGCGGCACCCACTTCGAGAGAAATCTCTGATTTTCGAGAAGTAGGGGCGGACTCGTCGACGGGACCCGTATCTAGTGACCTACGTGGCAATTCCGAAGGAATTGGCGACGACGGGAACGGTAAAGAATCGTCATGCTCTACCCTTGCATAATGCCCCGTCGCAATCATCTCGGCACCATCTTCGAGCGCAGCTTCAAGAAACAACTTGAATTTCACCTCTTGGTTACACATGATGTCCGGATTTGGTGTGCGGCCTAAGCGATATTCTTCGACCATATAGTCGACGACCTTTTGCTTGTACTCTTTTTCAAAATCATACACTTTCAAATCGATACCGAGCTGCACCGCTACGCGCTTGGCATCGGCGAGATCGTCCGCCCACGGACAGCGCATACCGGGAAGATCCTCTGTCCAGTTTTTCATATAGACACCAGTCACGTCGTGCCCCTGCTCTTTTAGTAGCGCCGCGGTCAGGCTACTATCGACGCCTCCGCTCATGCCAACGAATACTTTCATTACCTGGTTGCTCCGACATAAAACAACATGATTCGAGCAAGCTCACCTACCGCCAAAAACCAGCCGATCGGCGTCATCCACCACCAGGGCGACCATTGGCTATCCCTTCCGACAGGATGGTTGCGAATGACCGTCGTCTCAAAACGCTGCTGGAACTCAAGGCTCGTGCGCCGCTGATGATACCCAGATGTCACTAAAATCATCGAAGAAATCTCATCATTTTCAAGCAAGTCGGCCGTTTCTTTGGCGTTTTCCTTCGTCGTCCGGCCATATTCGTCGATAGTAATCGCTTCGTTTGGCACACCCGAAGCAATCGCGATCCCGCGCATGACGGCGGCGTTACTTGGGCTATCTTCATCTTGGGCGGCACCAGAAAATATCAGGCGAGGCGCCCAGCCATTGTTGTATAGTTTTACGGCTTCGAGGGTTCGAGCCGTCGTATCGCCACCACTTACCGCCACGATCACGTCAGCCGTTTGACATCCGGACTCTATCGACGGGGCTGATTCGCACCCCGCCAGGTCATCGGGTCCGAGATATCTCGTGATGAGTGCGACCACCAGTATGAAGAAAACCAACACGAATATCAGGCGCATCATGCTATTCTCCTGTATTCACTACGTACTTCCTGAATGATAATCTGCGCGGCTTTTTTGCTATTTTCCTCATCCGAAAGCCTGCCCAGACTCAGCCGAAGGCTGCCATCTGCCACCTCGGGCGATACACCGATAGCTGTCAGCACGTGTGAGCGGGTGCCTTTGTTCGCAGCGCAGGCGCTGCCAGTCGCGACCAGGATGCCCTTATTTTCGAGCAAGAAGACAAGTCGCTCACCGTCAAGTCCAGGAAAAGAAATATGCAAGTGACTCGCCAGGCGGTGATTATGATCACCAGACACGACAGCCTCTGGTACTGCATCGGTGAGTTCTTTTTCAATGTAGTCACGAAGGCGAGAAAGGCGCGTGCCCTCTTCTTTCCTATTCTTTTCTGCCAGTTCCAGTGCCTTAGCAAACCCAATCGTTCCGGCGACATTTTCAGTACCGCTCCTCAGGCCCCGCTCCTGTCCACCGCCAACCACTAACGCTTCTAGCCGCACCGAGCGCTCCACGAAAAGCAGCCCTACTTGCTTAGGGCCATACACCTTTCCGGCATTTAAGGTCAACATATCGACACCGAGACGCGCTACGTGAATATCAAGCAGCCCAGCGCCTTGCGAAGCGTCACTATGGAAATATATCGGCGTGTCATTACCACTTTCAAGCCGCTTCATACGCTCCTCTCGGATAATCGCAGCGATATCACTAAGCGGCTGGATCGTGCCGATTTCACCGTTCGCAAGGGCGATACTGACAAGCGTCGTGTCTGGGCGGATTGCTTTTTTTATATCATCCGGAGAAACACGCCCTTTAGGCGAGACTGGCACTAAGGCGTAATCAGCCCGCTTCGCGGCGGCGATAACAGATTCATGCTCAATAGAAGAGGAAACGATATGCCCACCCGTCCCGCGCATCGCAAGGTTGATCGACTCGGTCGCCCCGGCTGTCATGATAATTTCTGCCGGCCGAACGCCAATACACGCCGCCAGTCTGGCCCGTGCACCCTCGTACTCTTTTCGTACCGCTACAGCAGGCGCATACGGACTTGAAGGATTATAAAAGGCATCAGCGAAGAAAGGCTGCATACTCTCCAGCACTTCACTGGAAAGCGGCGTGGCAGCCGCATGGTCAAGATAAATACTATCACTCACATCCACTGTCCTATTGTACTACGAGACAAGAAGGGAACGAGCCGCCACTAAGCAGGCGACTAGGCAAACTGCAGACCGGTCGCTGGATCACGCTTGTAGATTTTTCTTGCGGTTTCTTCGTAATACAGACGGGTTGCTTTAGCGAAATTATCAAGCTCGGTACCTTCGATGAACTGGTAACGAGGTCCGTCGCTCACCTTTAGTATGCCGTTCGGGTGGATTTCGTACCGTATGGTCGTCTGGCGCTCAACGCCCTTCTTATCACGCCACTCCTCGTGCCAAATCCAGGTTGACTCGTCAAGACAGAAGAACTCTCTGCGACGACCCCTAGGGACAGGGCCGAATAACGTCGCACCGATCTTACTTTCTTCGCGGAGCAACTCACGGTCAGTTACGTAGGAGGTAATTCTCCTGGTTGTTTCACGCTCTTTAACACTAGTAGTGTCATCGCCAACGATAAGGCTGGCTATTTTCTTCAGGAGCCCGCTCATGCCGCTCGCCTCTCTTGCTGCTGCGTACTTGGCGCATCCATCCAGGATACATTCGTTTTCATTTCACCAGTCAGTTGACTTTGTTTATATTGCTCGCGCATATGAACCATTCCCTCACTGTTCGTAATGACCAGCTCTCTGGGTTCAGTAGGTACTGGGAGCGGTATCGGCCTCTCAGGATTATCATTCTGAATACGCCCGACCCGGACTAGTCTAAGAGCTTCCCTGGTCGCCGCATCAAACTCACGACGCGCCTGAACCTCTTCAAGTGAAAGCAAGCCATCAGAAGCACGGTGAAGATCGATCTGATCTCCGTCTCCAAAGTTCTCGCCTCTAAATTCTTTACTCTGCATCATACGAACTCCTCGGAAAATCACATTAATTTGTGATTGCTTTAGCTTGTGATCTAAAGCGCAAATAAGGCTTGGGTGTTTGCAGTAGTCGCGGAAATAATAGCATCCAGCGGGACGCCTAAAACGTCCGCCTGATGTTTTGCCACTTCTACCACGTACACCGGCTCGTTGATTTTACCACGAAAAGGGGTAGGAGTCAAGAACGGCGCGTCTGTTTCAAGTAGTGTTTTTTCAAGCGGTATAGCGGCGAACATCGCTTGCTGTCCAGGGTCTTTCGTAAAGGTACTGATACCGTTCACGCCGATATACAAATCTCGCTTCAATGCCTCTTCAAGCGTCCGAGTCGTATCTGTAAAACAGTGTAGGACGCCCCGTATGCCAGAGAAGTTGTCAAAAACCGGCCAAAAATCCTGGTAGGCCTCACGGACATGAAAACTAACCGGCAGATTATAATCCACCGCCCACTGCAACTGCTCCTCGAGTGCCTTGATCTGCACCTCGCGTGGCGAATTATCATAAAAATAATCTAATCCAACCTCCCCAATACCGACAATCTTGGCTGGCTGCATTTTCGAGGAATCGCTGGCACTCCCAGATGAAACAGCGAGCGGTTCTTGCCCGGCCGAGGACTGTCTGAGCGCAGCGAGTTCCGCAGGCCGCAGTGAAACGTTCGCTGCTTCATCACGGCGAGTGACGGCCTGACTCGAAAAGTAGTCAGCCAAGATTGTTCTTATCCTCTGCCAACCATCTTTCGTATCATGTGGATGCACCCCCACGACCGCCCACACGCCATCGTGTGCCCCAGCAAACTTCACCGCCTCAAATGAATCATCTTCCGATGTGCCGACCACTATCATGTGAGTACCAGATTCGACTGCGCGCCTATACACTTCTTCTCTGTTTTCAGGAAAAAACTGTACATCATGCACGTGACAGTGGGAGTCAATAATCATACATATAGGATAACACTTAGCCGGCAAGAACTGCGCCTACATGGGCGCCGACCAGTTCGTCGTAATTCTCACCCGAGCGGACCGATACTGGCGAGTGGGCACTCCCGGGCGGCTTTATCGATCCTACG
>CBFGYC010000040.1:0-6787 GCA_965652985.1 uncultured bacterium
CAGGTAAGCGTGTATTTCAAGAGTTTCTGGAAAGCAGACTTGCCCCTTGATACGACGGTCATTTACACCTTCGGTGACTCCCGGGACATCGCTAGAATGGCCGAAAAGGTACAAGAGACGGCCACTGCGACCGACCGCCCAATCGCTTTCATCAGTTATGGTTTTGCGGCCCCAGGATTAAAGGTGAAGAAACAGGTGGGGGCGCACTACCTCTACGAGATTGCACCTTTACATGAGAGTAGAGCGTAAGTATAATACGGGTATCACAAAGTATAATATGAGTTTATATATGCAGCGACGTTCAGTACAGCGCGGTGGCGTTAGTAGCCAACTATTAGTGATTATCGGTCTTCTTGTCTTGGTGGTCGGTCTTGTTGGTTTGTCTGGGTGGCTGTACCTCCAGTACGACGACCAAAAGACCAATGTCGATAGCAAGATCGCTGAGGCGGAAGCCGCGGCGCGTAAGCAGCAGTCCGAAGAAGACGACATTAAGATCAAAGCGATTGAAGAGGAGCCGAATCGAGAATTCGCGGGTCCTGAGGATTATGGCCGGGTTTCGTTCGAATACCCAAAAAACTGGAGTGTGTTCATAGCGGAAAATCCTGCGGTGAAGGGTGATACCTTTGATGCCTACCTGAATCCAGTCGTGGTCCCGCCGATTGACGACAAGAGCGCTCGGTTCGCGCTCAGGGTCGTCATTGAAAACATTGCCTATGATATGAGACTTGAAGATTATCGAAAAGAAATCGAAACTGGTGAGCTGACAAGTAGCCCTGTCAAAGTGAACGATCACGAAGGTACTCGTCTCGATGGTAATCTTACGAAAGACATTCGTGGCTCAGCGGTACTTTTCAGGGTACGCGATAAAACCATCACGATTTCTACCCAAGCTGAAACATTCAAAGAATACTTTGAAGAAATCATAAAGACAATCGATTTCAACGACTAATACTGCTTACAGTCGCATAGGCACGGGCCTGCATGCTACACTGAAATGTATATGGAGGGGAGCGAGGGAAATGTGCCTACGCCGGCCGATTCGCGCGGGAATCAGCTCGATTTTCTCGTGGCGGCGGCTCACGAACTGAAGGCTCCTTTGGCGCTTATTCGCCAACTCTCATTAAGCTTAGAGCAGGGTGTCATCGACAGCGATGCGAGCCAGCGTATGCTCCGGCAAATCACACTGACAAGCGAGAAAGGGCTGCGTCTCACGAGCGACCTGACGCGGACGACTCGGCTTGAGGATAGCCTGTTTACGCTTGAGACTATAAATTCGCGGCAGCTCCTAGAGGAGGTGGTACATGAACTGTACAGTCGCATAGGCACGGGCCTGCATGCTACACTGAAATGTATATGGAGGGGAGCGAGGGAAATGTGCCTACGCCGGCCGATTCGCGCGGGAATCAGCTCGATTTTCTCGTGGCGGCGGCTCACGAACTGAAGGCTCCTTTGGCGCTTATTCGCCAACTCTCATTAAGCTTAGAGCAGGGTGTCATCGACAGCGATGCGAGCCAGCGTATGCTCCGGCAAATCACACTGACAAGCGAGAAAGGGCTGCGTCTCACGAGCGACCTGACGCGGACGACTCGGCTTGAGGATAGCCTGTTTACGCTTGAGACTATAAATTCGCGGCAGCTCCTAGAGGAGGTGGTACATGAACTGACGCCGCTCTATAAGGCGAGGGGCAGGGAGCTTAGGGTCGCTACAGGGAAACGCCAGCTGATGGCTGTCGCGAACCGAGATCTCCTTCGGCGGATCCTGATCAATTTTAGTGACAACGCACTGCACTATGCCGACAGTACGACCCCGGTCGTCCTGCAGGCCTCTTCGCTCATGAGTGGCGAGCGCGTCAAACTCGGCGTGCGAGACTATGGCCCGGCGGTACCGAGCGACGTATGGCAAAGGGTCAAGAAGCATCTTGGCACCAGCCCGCAAACCCTACAAAGCCGGCCAGCTAGTAGCGGCCTTGGCCTTTTTATTTCGGGGCAATTCGCTGAAGCCATGCATGGATCGATCGGCGCTACCCGTCACCGTGACGGCGCGACGTTTTATGTTGACCTGCTCGCATCAAAGCAGTTGAAGTTGCTATGAAAAAACCTCGGACCATCTTGATAATCGAAGACGACCCCTGGTTCGCCGAGCAGCATGCAAGGACTTTTGAAACTGCCGGTTTTCAGACAAAAAGCGCCTCGGATGGAATCAGTGGCATAGCGATGTTGGACAAAGAGCCTGTAGATGTAGTGGTGCTTGATGTGTTTTTACCAGGACCGAACGGCTTGGCATTACTCCATGAAATGAAATCGTACAGTGACTTGTCGCGACTACCTGTCATCGTGTGTACCGGCAGTGCATCGGCTGTTCCTCTAGACAAACTAGCGCCGTACGGCGTCGTTCAGGTGCTCGATAAAGGAACGATGGAGCCTGAAGACCTTGTCCGCGCCGTCAGGAGGGCACTGGCATGACAAAAAGTATCCGCACCAAGGCGATCGTACTCAGGCGCACGAACTACGGCGAAGCTGATAGAATCTTGCAGTTTTTGACACCAGAGGGCAGATATAGTGCTTTGGCGCGAGGTGTCAGGCGAGAAAAAAGCCGTTTGGCTGGAGGTATCGAGCTGTTCGCGATCAGCGATATCGTTATTACCCAAGGAAAAGGGGAGCTTGGTATCGTCACCTCGGCCCGTCTCGTCACGTTTTTTGGTCGTATCCTAGAGGACTACGACAAGTTGCAATTCGCGTATGAGGTCGTCAAGCAGGTTGCTCGGGCAAGCGAGATGATTGACGAGCCGGAATGGTTCGAGGTGTTGTCGGAAGTACTCGCGGCACTTGATAGCAAAAGCGTATCGCTTCGGCTGACCGAGACGTGGTTTTACCTTCGCTATGCCGATCTTTTAGGGCATGGCTTAAACCTCCGCCATGACGTCGCTGGTGAGTCGCTCTCAGCCGAAAAGAGGTATGCGTATGATGTCAGCGAGCAAGGCCTTCGCGAAAGCGCTTCGGGTGATATCACGGTTGATCACATCAAGCTGCTGCGCCTCATTGCCATAAAGCCGCTCAGCGTATTGAACGTGGTAGGTGGCATCGAGCCGATTTTACCTGTTAGCCTTTTGACCGCCCGCCAGCACGCGAGTATTTAGCGGCGGAGCGGCCCCCATCTGGTATAATTGACCTAGTTATGACCTCTATAGAGAAAAACGAGCAGTCAATGGAGTCAATCGTCAGCCTCGCCAAGCGGCGTGGGTTTATTTATCAGGGTAGTGAAATCTACGGCGGGCTCAGCGGTACGTGGGACTACGGCCCACTTGGTGTGGCTTTGAAGCGTAATATCATGAACTTATGGTGGCAGATGTTCGTTGATTCGCGCGACGACATGTACGGTGTCGATGCGGCGATCCTGATGAACCAAAAGGTGTGGCAGGCCAGTGGGCACGTTGATACCTTTACCGATCCTTTGGTGGAGTGTAGCAACTGTAAGGGTCGTTTTCGCGCTGATAAGCTTGATGATCCGAACAAGTGTCCGGCTTGTAGCGAAGAAGGTACGTTTAGCCAGCCACGCCAGTTCAATATGATGTTTCGCACTTTTGTTGGCCCAAGCGGACAAGATGAACTTACCATTGGTGAGCCGATGGAAGGTGCCGCGGACAATCACAAGCTAGAGGGGATGAAGGCAATCACATATGACCCGAATAGCGTTTCTTACCTTCGTCCCGAAACCGCCCAGGGCATCTTTACGAACTATCGAAACGTCGTAGACAATTTTTATCCAGACCTGCCATTCGGTATCGCTCAGCAGGGTAAGGCGTTTCGTAACGAGATTAGCCCGCGCGACTTCGTGTTCCGCTCTAGAGAGTTTGAGCAAATGGAGATTGAATACTTTATTGATCCAAAAAATTGGGAAGCGGAATTTGAGAAGTGGGTAACGCTTTGTAAGGAGTGGTTCGCGGCGCTCGGCCTGCCAGAAGACAAGCTGCATGAACTCGAAGTGCCAGAGGAAGACAGGGCGCATTATTCTAAGCGCACGATCGACTTTGAATTTGATTTCCCGATCGGACGCGAAGAGCTGATGGGCCTGGCGTACCGGACCGACTTTGACCTTATGAATATTCAAAAGGCGAGTGGTAAGAACATGGAATATATCGTCAAGGGCTCACAGGAACGCTTCGTGCCGCATGTGATCGAGCCGAGCTTCGGTGTGGAGCGCGCCCTGATGGCCGTACTTGCTACCGCGTACACCGAAGACGAAGTAAACGGCGAAAAGCGTATCGTCATGAAGTTCCCCGAGCACCTTGCGCCGGTGAAATACTGCGTATCGCCGCTTCTGAAGAACAAACCGGAGCTGGTAGAAAAAGCCCGCGAGGTTTATAGCCTGCTGAAGAAAAAATACGGCGCGGTCATGTGGGATGATAACGGTAACATCGGTAAGCGCTACCGCCGTCAAGACGAAATCGGTACGCCGCACTGCGTGGTGATTGATTTTGACACGCTTGAGAGTGATGGGCTCGTTTCGGTGCGCGACCGCGACACGACCGAGCAAGAGCGTGTTCGACCAGAGGATATTTAGTGAAGAAACAGGCAAGACAGGTCAGTCGTAATCCTCTTGTCATGACTATCGCGGGAGTGATGTGGCTGGCTGGCTTTGCCATTGCCGCCGTAGTGCTACTAAACTTTGACGCGTTTGGCTGGGCGGCGATTCCACTGATTGCCGGTGGGGTCTCGAGTATCTACTTCGCTTCCATGACTATTATTACCGGGAAACCGGAGTGGATCTTACTTGATTTAGTATTGCCGGGGTAGCCAACCAAACGTAAAGCGGAGTGACGTGCCATGAAACCTACTATTAGACAAATTGAGATGATTGAAGACTTACCCCTTGGGGCGAGCGATAGATGGTACGTGCTTTTGGCGCTTACAGGCCAGAAGAAGGCCTCGTGGCTGCAACTGATGTCAGATGTGTGGCGGGAAGGCGAAGAGCCGGTTCGAATAGCAGACGAGCAGATAGAACGGCTGAAGACGGCACTGCGTCAGCTTGGGATTGCGTATAAGCTGCGGTTTCGTGATAGCGAAGCCGGGTTGTTTCAACCCGATGAGCCATCGGATTTCCGGAAGAGGTACAATCAAATCTGTGACGTCTTCATAGGCACGAGCGACGAGGTAGTCGCAGAACTCTTTGAAGCCGTCGAAGTGATGGATCATAAACGAATCGGCCGTTCACTGGGCTACCCTGAGACAGCCGTAGACGTATTTGGCACCGACGATTCAACACTTGTAGACGAGCTGCCTGAGCATGAAGCAGTGGAATGCGAACCGTATGTATGGTTCAGGTTGTCGCGAGAAAACTTCAACGAGGAGCTTTCAGTCGTGCAAGGCTGGTATGACGTGGTCAAGGAGCATAGTAAGATTTTAACGATCGAGTTAAGGAAAGAGAGTTAGTATGAAATACGAAGGCACGAAACTACCAAATTTTGAACCGCGCACCGAGCCGGTCAAGGAGCTTGAGATCATAGACGTAGAAGTTGGCACCGGTGAGGAAGTACGTCCGGGCGCGACCATCACGGCGCACTACACCGGCGCTCTGGTGAAAAACGGTATTATCTTTCAAAGTAGCCACGATTTTGGCAAGGCAATCACGTTTCCACTAAGCGGCGTGATTGCCGGCTGGACCCAGGGCGTTCCAGGCATGAAAATAGGCGGTACGCGCCGATTGGTTATTCCGGCTGAAATGGCATATGGCAGCAGTAGCCCAGCACCGAACATTCCGGCGCATAGTGACCTGGTGTTTGACATCGATCTGGTAGCGATACCGCGTAACGGCGAATAAAGAGTAGACAATGGGATTTTTTAACGGATTCATGAAGGTGCTACAAGGTAAGCCGGTTTTTGAAGTGCCCGATAGTAAGCAAGGCAATGAGGGAGTGGCTTCTTCAGCAGCGGCAAGCCAAGGAACGACAACCGCGCAAAGTGGCGCCAAAAGTATACCAAAAGTAGAATTCGACCACTGTAAATCGCATATCGATGGCTCCGAGATGGAGGTGACTGTTTGGGCTACGAATACATCTGCCGTCGAAATCGAGCTGGATAAAATCACGATGCTTGGAAAAACGACCGAACTCGACCGTATTTTAATGCCGAACCAAGGTTACGAAGCAACGCTCTATAAAGGCGAAGTGGCCAAAAATAGCGACAACGAAATGGCACACCTTCAATACAAGCAAAGAAAGAATGGTGATTATTTTCGGGCGGATTTTATCATCGAATTCAACTACGACGCGAAGGGATTTTATGAGGTGGAGGAGTTCCACCCCGTATCTCCTGTGACAGACATCTAACTTGCCGCTGACGTACCGTACGTCTATAATTGATAGCAAGGCAAACCATAGGGAGGTGACCATGGCGAGTCAAGGTAAGGACGATACGGAACAGTTTACTGGCAGCACGCCATCTGTACGACATCAGACGCGTGCAACCTATGATACGTTGATTCGCCAAAGCCAAAAACTAGGCCAAAAAGCGACCAAGGCCATGAGTGAAGCGCGCCAGGGTGCACGCCAAATCATAGACCAGCAAATCGTAGGAGCTCCGAGCGATACGAATGATATCGAGGAGCTCAAAAGGGTCATCTCGCATTCACACGAAGTCATCGCCGGTACGAGTACGGTGGTGCCGTTCTTATTCCCTCACGATATTACGCTCGACAGAACAAAGATAACGATCACGAAACGCAATTTCATCTTGTCCGCCGAGGTGATATCGATACGTATCGAAGACGTATTGAACGTTTCGGCGGCCGT
>CBFGYC010000041.1:0-6781 GCA_965652985.1 uncultured bacterium
CAGAGCGAGGCAAGACCAATGATCAGTTAGCGCCGAGCGCGCCTGAAGAAAAAGATGGTGGCGAAAAGGCGAAAGGGTCGCATGAACTTACATCTTGACGGCCGTGCGTTTTTCGATACAATAGAAGCATAAAAGCAGCTTCATAAAAACACATGAAGATTTAACGCTTAGCGCTTGCAACTGAGGGCGTGTTGCTGTATAATCTACTTCTGTTACCTATGACTAATCAGAAGGAAGTAATCAAACTACAGGGGAAGGTGGTGGAAGCACTGCCTAATACTCAGTTCAAGGTTGAACTCGAGAATGGTCATAGTATTATCGCCCACATTTCCGGAAAAATGCGCAAGCACTATATCCGACTCGTGCCAGGCGACAAAGTGGAAGTTGAGTTGACCCCTTACGATCTTACAAAGGGCAGAATCAGCTTTCGCTTGAGAGATTAAATTAACGGGAGAGACGTAGCGCACATGAAGGTTCGAGCGAGTGTCAAGAAAATTAGTCCCGATGACATATTGGTTCGCCGTAAAGGCATCCTAAGAGTCATCAACAAGAAAAAACCTAAGAATAAGCAAAGGCAGGGTTAAGTATGGCACGTATCGCTGGCGTCGTCATTCCAAGTGACAAACAAGTGCACATCGGCCTTACCTATATTTATGGTATCGGCCCAAAGGTAGCGAAGGACATTTTGGCTGCGGCTAAGATCGAACCGACTACTCGCGTCAAAGATTTGACCGAAGCCGAAGAAACACGTCTTCGTGATGTTATCGGTGCCGACCACATCGTAGAAGGTGACCTTCAACGCATCACTGCGAACAACATCAAGCGTCTCAAAGACGTCGGCACTTACCGCGGTCTTCGCCACAAAGCAGGTCTCCCGACTCGTGGCCAACGGACCCGAACCAACGCCCGCACCCGTAAGGGCAAAGCGGTCGCGGTGGGTGGCGCTCAACCTAAGGCAGCAACTAAGACTTAAGGAAAGGAATATAAGATGGCAGAAGCAAAACCAACTACTACCGCCAAGAAAAAGCGCAACGCTCGATCTGTTCCTTCAGGTCAGTTGCACATTCAGGCGACATTCAACAACACGATCATTACCTTCACTGATAAAAAAGGCAACGCGCTCGCTGCGAGTAGCGCTGGTGCCTGTGGTTTTCGTGGCAGCAAAAAGGGCACGGCATACGCTGCTCAAGTCGCAGCCGAAAAAGCCGCTGAAGCGGCTAAAAGTGGCTATGGCCTCGGCGCCGTCGATGTCTTTGTCAAGGGCGTAGGCCTGGGACGCGATGCAGCGATCCGAGCTCTTTCGAACTTTGATATCACTGTTGACAGCATTAAAGACATAACAGGAGTACCTCACGGTGGCGTACGTCCTAGGAAGGCACGAAGGGCATAATCATGGCACGCGATAGAGCTCCTATAGTGAAACAATCTCGCCGTGAAGGCTATGCGCTGCATCCGAAAGCTCATAAAATTCTGGCACGTAAATCAGGTATTCCTGGCCAACATTCTGGTGGCCGCCAGGGTAAAATAAGCCTGTACGCGACACAACTCCGCGAAAAGCAAAAAGTTCGCCGTAGCTATGGCCTGCTTGAAAAGCAATTCGCGAATCTTATGAATGAAGCGACTCGTAAGCAAGGTCTTGCTGGTGAAAACCTGCTCCAGCTACTCGAGCAGCGCCTCGATAACGCTGTGTACCGTGCTGGTTTTGCCACTAGCCGCCGCGGTGCTCGCCAACTTGTCGGTCACGGCCACTTCATGCTGAACGGCCGCCGCGTTGATATTCCATCAATCCGTGTCAAAGCTGGCGATGTCATTACTGTTCGTCCTAAATCAGAAAAGTCTGAATACTTCACGCATCTCGACGACGTCATCAAAGATTCTGTCCAAGGTCCAATCAGCTGGCTTAAAGCCAATCCAAAAAAATTCACGATCGAGATTACAGGCGTACCAAAGCGCGAAGAAGCCGATCCAGATATTAACGAATCACTCATCGTTGAGTACTACTCACGGTAGGTAAAGGAGAACGAATGTCAAACGCTATTCATAACCCAGCACTCGCAAGCATCGAAGAAATCGACGCCAAAAGTGCGACCTTTACCATCGAGCCTCTACACGCCGGTTACGGCAACACTCTCGGCAACAGCCTTCGCCGCGTTCTTCTTTCGAGTATCGAAGGCGGCGCTATCGTTGCTTTCAGGATCGAAGGTACAAGCCACGAATTTTCAACCATTCCTGGTGTCAAAGAAGATGTCGTCGACATCATGCTGAACCTTAAGGAAGTGCGCCTTCGCGTGCACGGCAACGCCCCTCAAGAGCTTCGTCTCGAAAAGAAAGGCGCTGGCCCTGTTACCGCAGGTGACATCAAGACGACAGCCGACGTTGAAGTTATCAACCCTGATCACGTCATCGCGACTATCGACGACCCTAAGGTGACAGTCGTCATGGACATCGTTGCCGAGGCAGGTCGTGGATATCGCAGCATGGAAGATTCAAGTGAATCTCGTGTTCACAGCGACATGATAGCTCTTGACGCTGTCTTCACGCCTGTTATCCGCGTACGCTACAAAGTCGATAGCACTCGTGTCGGTGAAGAGACTAACCTCGACAAACTTGCATTGACCATCGAGACAGACGGTTCAATCGATCCAAAAGATGCTTTCGAGCAGGCTGCTGCTATCCTTGTCAACCAATACCAAGCACTTGCCGGTAGCACGACCGTTGAGGCTGCGCCTTCGCTTGGTTCTGTGGGCGACGATGACGATGGTATCCTTACCACTTCGATCGAAGAACTCAACCTTTCAGCTCGTACCGCGAACGCACTTGTTAACAATGAAATCCGTACCGTTCAGGACCTTGTAAGCCTTAGCGAACAAGACCTTCGTGAACTCAAGGGCTTTGGCAGCAAAGCACTCGACGAGGTAAAGGACAAACTCGCGGAGTTGGAGATCTAATATGCATAGACACGGTTACGTAGGACGTAAATTCGGCCGCGAACGTGATCAGCGACGCGCTCTCTTGAAGGGCCTCGCTACCGAGCTTGTCAACCACGGCAAGATCGAGACCACGCTTCCGAAGGCGAAAGAACTCGTCCGTTATATTGAAAAACTAATCACCAAAGCTAAAAAGGGTGATCTTGCGAACCGCCGAATGGTAATCGCAGGGCTTAGCACCCAGGCTGCGGCGAATAAGCTTGTTGATGAGATTGCTCCTCAGCTCGCTGGCCGCACCAGTGGTCACGTTCGTGTCGAACGCACCCGACTTCGTGTCGGTGACGGCGCGCAGATGGCAACCATCGAGTTCGTTGATGAACTCAAGGCTGCACCAGCAAAGGCGGAGGCATAATCATGGCTATAAACGCAAAAACCTATTCACAAAAGCCAAGCGAAGTCACTCGCCGTTGGATCTTGGTTGACGCCTCAGAGGCGCCACTTGGTCGCGTCGCGACGCAGATCGCTACGTACCTTACCGGTAAGTACAAGCCAAGCTTTACTCCGCACATCGACGGTGGCGACTACGTTGTCGTTATCAACGCAGCCAATGTCGTTGTGACCGGTGCGAAAGAAACCGACAAATCATATTTCCGCCACTCAGGGTTCCCTGGTGGTATCAAAGAAGCTACTTTGGCTGAAGTCCGCGAAAAGCACCCAGAGCGCATCATCATCGATGCCGTCACTGGCATGGTCCCTCGGAACAAGCTAGCCGCTGAGCGCCTCAAGCGCCTCCGCGTCTTTACTGGCAGCGAGCACGACCACACCGCACAGACTCCAGAGAAAGTTGAGGTTAAATAATCATGGCAGACGCTAAATATTTTTACGGCCTAGGTAGGCGCAAGAGCGCGACTGCTCGCGCACGTCTTGTTCCAGGCAAGGGTAACATCACCATCAACGGCAAAACTGCCGCTGAATACCTGGCTGGTAACAAAACCATGCTTGCAGAGATTTCCGACCCGCTCGCACTCGTGAACAAGCAAAAAGACTATGATGTCAGCCTGCTTGTCAGCGGTGGTGGCCACGCCGGTCAAGTCGACGCTATCAAGCTTGCTATCGCCAAGGCGATTACAGCTGGCTTCGGCGATCTTCGCAGCACGCTCAAGAAAGCCGACCTTCTTTCACGCGATCCACGCGAAAAAGAGCGCAAGAAGTACGGCCTTCGAAGTGCCCGCAAGCGCGAGCAATACTCGAAGCGCTAAATCTACTCACTTCTGTAATAAACACCCCAATCTGCAAAGAAGGGGTGTTTATTCTTTGCGGATTTCCGTGCATTACGCTACTAGTACCGCGTGTAAAGGCGACACATTATGTAGCATCACGTTGACATTCCGTCCATAGTGTATAAATATTGTTACAAAACATTACACTGATTGGGAGGAACTACCGTGGAGGCAGTCAGACAGCATATTGAATTGGGAAGCGAAACAGAAATAAGCACCGATCTTGGATACTTATCTATGGGCATTGAAGGCATGCAATTGGCGCGCAAAGTGGATACCGAGAGTCCTCATGATGAAATCAAGCGTGCCTTAAACCACCGTATCATCGGTCAACCTGAAGCCGTAGATAGCATAGTGCAAGCCTTAGATAGGGAAAAGTTCCGAAATCCAAACCGCCCGATTGCAAGCTATCTTTTCTTGGGACCCACAGGGGTTGGCAAAAGCCAAACCGCTAAGGAGCTGGCACGGTTGCTTCATGACGATAGCCAGGATGGTGAGCCTGGGTACCTAAGAATCGATTGCACACAGTTCAGCGAAGCATCCGATATGGCTGCCCTCGTAGGAGCTCCTCCGAAGTATGTCGGTAGAGAGCAAGATCCTTTGCTAGATCCTAAAATCATCGAGAAAGACAAAAGTGTTATTCTTTTTGATGAAATCGAAAAAGGTCACCGGCAGCTACACGACCTATTGATGCAAATTCTCGATGACGGTGAAATCACTCTCTTAAACGGTGGCCAAACCGTTTCATTTCGAAACAGCATCGTTATTATGACGAGTAATACCGGTTCTAAAGACATCGTGGAGGCCACAAGTAATGAAAGTATTGGCTTTCAAACTAGTGCTACTCAGAAAACTGGCGCCGCGTTAAAAAAGAAGGTAGAAAAAGAGGTCTTTAAGTCACTCGAGAGGCAGTTCCGCCCCGAATTTATCGGCCGCATCAATCGCCTCGTCACCTTTTCTCCGCTTAATGACGCGCAGTTTGGGGAAGCGCTTGATCGTTACGTTGAAGAGATGAACGGCTGGGAGCAAAACGTGGAGTCAGGGGTTAGCCTGTCACTTTCACCGGAGCTAAGAGGTGAAGTTGTTAAAAATAGTGAGAGACGCCGCAAGCTAGGCGTTCGGGCGGTAATTGACTGCTTCGAACGGACTGTTCAGAGCGACTTTATTAATCTTGTGATACGGGACGGCATACCAGCAGACAGCCAGGTATATGCCGTCCCCGCCACCGATTCCGAAACAGGGTCTCGCCCAGAGGGGGTAGAAGTAGCCTTCTATTACAAAAGCGTGCCCAAGCAGCCAAAACCCATTAAAACCGAAGAGACTCCTAAAGAGGGCTACGAGCCCATATACATTGGACCGACTATCGAGAGCACGAAACAGCCAGACGACATCGCTTGATTAGGCGATATCCGATGCGCACGCAAGCATGGATAGCACTTGAGGCGTTAGTATAACAGCAGTACCGCACAAAGGAACCCCAGGCAGGGGTTTCTTTTTATTTCAAATTATGATATAATATGCATATACACACGTCGGTGTGTCGTTCGTTACAACGAGTGAAAAGAAGGTGCCTCATGGTCACGACCGTTGACGAGCTGAACAAGCTCATCGAAGACCTCGAGCAGCAACTGACGGGATTCGACGCGCACATCGAAGCGCTAAAAGATCGTCGGGATAGCGCGCTGAAGGAGTATCACGACTCGAAGCGTCAGGACACTGGCGCCTGGGACCACTACACGGCTTTCCATTGTGAAATCATGCAGACGTTCGAAGATCGTTCATCGGTCAGAGAGAAACTCAGTCGGGCAAAGTTCGACCGAGTCGAAGCAGAACGGGAAGAGTTTGCTCGCCCACAGCAGGGATTGCTTGGGTGGCTGAGCCGCCCGCTCGGTCCGCTACCCAAGGACGCACGGAACGTGCATCCTACGCCCGAGGCGCTCGCCGATTTGCCGCACTACCGGCTTCCGGCGCTGCTGCTCTTCGTCTGCGTGGCCAGCATGCTCATATCCGTCGCACTCCTCATGCCTTGGTTGGTCGTCTCACCCATGAGCATCATCGCAAAGGTGTTGGTGCCATTGCTGGGTACGGGACTGGGCTGGACGTTGACGATACTCGTCACTTTCATGCTCATGTCCTACTTCGCGCGTGGCAACAAGCTGCCGCAGTACCAAGGCCAGCTCATCGATAAGGCGGCGATGTACGAAGAGCAGTGGTTTCGGATGGGCGCGGAGTCGTGGAGTTTCCGCCAGAGAGCGACCAGCTGTGCGATGTTCGGGGTGGTGCATGTGTCCAACGTGTTCTACCCCGTGACGAGCCTGCTTGTCCTCATGGTCGCGGGCGCGGCCCTCATGGCGACCTACCTACGCGAATACAAAAGGAGCGGTAGTACCGAGCGTGCTCTCCTGGCGTCGGCCAAGATGCACGCAGCGTACAACCGTTACGCCTTTGCATACATGTTCGTCGCGCTCGGGTCGCTATTCATCGCCAGGATGGTCCTCTAGCCTCACTCGTTCCTTAGCCCCGCCTCATCCGATAGAAGAGCCCCGCTCTCTCGGTGAGACGGGGCTTTTCTAT
>CBFGYC010000042.1:0-6619 GCA_965652985.1 uncultured bacterium
CTAGAAAACAAACAGGCTTTACAATTGTTGAGTTGCTTATTGTCATCGTCGTTATTGCCATCTTGGCGGCGATCAGCGTGGTTGCATATACTGGCATTCAAAACCGTGCAAACGATACTGCGGTCCAGTCTGACATCAATAACTTTGCAAAGAAGATTATGCTGTATCATGCGGAGCACGGCGAATATCCGGTGGGAGGTAGCTCTTCGCTACCATCAGGCATCGCCGATGATTTCTCGCTAGCTCGCGGATCGTATTCAACGAGCATATACAACTTTTACTACTGCACAGGTACGGTGTCTGGGTCACCTGCTTTCGCGGTCGGAGCGGTAAGCCAGTCAAATAATAGATACTATTACTCGTCACTAAACGGAAGCCTGACCTCGTATGCTGGTACTTGGAACCAGAGTGCTCAGAACTGCCCTGGCATGTTACCGAGCGTAGACACTGGCTGGACATACACCTACGGCCATCACGGTACTAATGGCTGGCTTGGCTGGACAAGTTAGTCATTAGATATATCCACTGCACCCATTACCGAGGGTAAAACCTTTATTCGTGATCAGCGTATGATAAAATAACAGATATGAATGCAGAGGAAATACGTAGCGCCTATCTGAAGTTTTTTGAAGAACGTGGTCATCATGTGATTGACAGTGCTCCACTGGTTTTGACCGGCGACCCGACGACATTGTTTACTGGCAGCGGCATGCAGCCAATGATTCCGTACTTGCTTGGTGAGCCGCATCCGAAAGGCAAAAGAATTGTTGACTCGCAAACCTGCCTCCGTGCGCAAGATATCGAGGACATCGGCGACAACCGCCACACGACTTTTTTTGAGATGCTTGGTAACTGGAGCATGGGCGATTATTTTAAAGAGCAGCAAATCGAGTGGATGTTCGAATTCTTGTCCGATGTAGTCGGACTTGATATGAGCCGGCTGTACGTGACGTGCTACTCTGGCAATGAGCGTCTTAATATTGCTAAGGACACCGAAGCGGCTGAGGTGTGGAAGCGGCTTTTTAAAGCGAACGGCCTAAGCACCGAAGAGGCCGATATCGGTAGTGAAGAGGCTGGTTATGAGCGCGGTATAAAAGAGGGTGAGCGGATCTTTTATTACGACGGCAGCAAGAACTGGTGGAGCCGGAATGGCGACGAGGACGGTACACCTGTCGGCGACCCATGTGGGCCTGATACCGAAATGTTTTATGATTTCGGTACGCCGCATAATCCTGAATTTGGTGAGCATTGCCATCCAAACTGCGACTGCGGGCGGTTCATGGAAATCGGCAACAACGTCTTTATGGCCTATAAAAAAGTCGGTGAAGGTGAGTTTGAAGAGCTTGAGCAAAAGAACGTCGACCACGGCTCCGGGCTGGAACGAATCGCCGCCGCCAAACTACACGACCCGGATGTCTTTAAGATCAGCCTAATGTGGCCGATTATCGAGAAACTCCAAAGCCTTAGTAGCAAGAGCTATGAAAGCCATACCGAAAGCATGCGCGTGATTGCCGATCACCTGCGCGCCGCGACCTTCCTAGCGGTCGATGGCTGCGTGCCAAGTAACAAAGAGCAGGGCTACGTGATGCGCCGCCTTATCCGCCGGGCTATCCGCTACAGTTTTGATCTTGGCGTCGAGCAGAATTTCCTACAAGAAATCGTACCGATTATCGCCGATATGTATGCGGGCGATTTTCCGAAAGTCGCTGACAGCCGCGAGAACGTGATCGCCGTCCTCGTAAAAGAAGAGAAAGCCTTCCGCCAAACGCTACGAAAAGGCATCAACCAGATGCAGAAATTTGCGGCCGATGGCCTTACTGGTACTGAGCTGTTTATGCTGTATGATACCTACGGCTTTCCTGTCGAGCTGGCTGTCGAAGAGGCTTATAAACAAGAGGTTGCGATTCCGGAGGATTGGCGCGAACAGTTCGATGCCAAAATGGCTGAGCAGCGTGCTCGCTCACAAACCGCTGCGAAAGGTGCCTTTAAGGGCGGTCTGGGCGGCAGCTCACCTGACCACTTGAAGCTCCACACCGCGACGCATCTTATGTATGCCGCCCTGAAAAAAATCGTTGGCGAGCACGTCACCCAGCACGGCAGTAACGTGACCGAAGAGCGCCTGCGGTTTGACTTCAATAACGACGGCAAGGTGCCGCGCGAACAACTTGATGAAGTAGAGAAGTTGGTGAATCAATGGATTGATGAAGATTTGCCTGTCGGGTTTAATGAATACCCAACTAAGGAGGCTTTCGAAAAGGGCGCGGCCGGTGCATTTGGTGACAAGTACGGCGATATCGTAAAGGTCTATCAGATCGGCACAGATGATAATCTCATCAGCTTCGAGATCTGTGGTGGCCCGCATGTCGACCATACAGGCCACCTCGGCGAGGGCGGCAAGCGCTTCAAAATCACCAAAGAAGAATCCTCGAGCGCTGGTATACGGCGCGTGAAAGCAGTCCTTCAGTAATAAAAAGGAGAAAACCCCGGGAGCTCGGAAGAGCTCACCGGGGACATTGGTGCGGGTGGTGGGATTCGAACCCTACCAGTCTCTCGCCTTTGGAGCGAGCGTTTTGCCGCTAAACTACACCCGCGTCACGAAAACCTAGACAAAAGTCGTCTCAAGCTACTTGCTAGTATAACAATAAGTGGTCACATTTTGCCAATTCATCTTATTTTGAGAATGCGCGGCATTGAACGTAGTATAATGGTTGTGTCTATGGTTTTCAAAAAATTACGAGCGAAAGCAACTGAGCAGGGTAGCGATGATTATGTCGTTGCGCTTGATATTGGAACTGAATTCGTCAAGGCGCTCATCGCCAGGGTAAAAAATGACGATTTAGAAATTATTGGCGTTGGCCGTAAGCGCCAGGAACAGAGCGACATGCACTCCGGTGCGATCGCCGATATTACCGGCGTTGTCCAAAACTGTGAACAGGCACTTGCGGAGGCAGAAGACCAAGCCGGAATGCAAGTGAAGCGGGCTGTTATCGGTATCGCCGGTGAACTCGTAAAAGGTACGACTAGTACTATAAAATATCGCCGGCCACAGCCTGATAAGCCTCTCGGCGTCGCTGAAATGGAGCTCATAATCGAAAAAGTGCAGGAGCGGGCACAGGTAAAGGCCCAAAAGCAGATCGGGCTTGAGACAGGTAACGATGAGGTTGAAGTGAAGCTCGTCAACAGCGCACTGGTCAGTCTGCATATCGATGGCTACAAGGTGTCGAATCCGATTGGATTCCAGGGCCGTGACGTTGCCGTACAGATTTATACGGCCTTTGCGCCGATGGTGCATATTGGTGCATTGGAGCGAGTGGCCGATGAGCTTGGCCTTGAACTTGTCGCAGTCGCAGCCGAGCCGTTCGCGGTCAGTCGTGCTGTCGTTGGCACCGATGCCAGTAGTACGTTTACTGCTATTTTGGCTGATGTCGGTGGTGGTACGACCGACATCGCAGTCGTCAATGACGGTGGCGTCGAGGGAACAAGAATGTTCGGTATCGGCGGGCGTAGCTTCACCCAAACAATCGCCAGTGATATGGATCTCAGCTACAAAGACGCCGAGAAACTAAAGGTCAATCTTGATAGCGAGAAACTGAAGCCAACCGTTGCCAGGGAAGCCGGCAATGCCATAGATAAGACTCTCGAAGTTTGGCTTGACGGCGTAGAGCTAGCACTTAGCGAATTTGACGCCGTGGACCACCTACCGAATCGAATCTTACTTTGTGGCGGTGGGGCGAGCCTCACGAAGCTCGTCGATGACCTTGCGACGAAGGATTGGTATAAAGAACTGCCGTTTACCAAGCGTCCCGTCGTGCAGCATATCGCGCCAGAAGAGGTCGTCGGCGTAAAAGATACGACCGGAGATGCTGTCGATCACACGCTGATCACCGCCATGGGCCTTCTAAGGGTTGGATATGATACAATGATAGGTAGTAGTGACGCCGATAACATAAAAGAAAAATTAAACCGGCTTCTGAAAATATAAACATCTAGAGCAGTATGAGCAAAGATACGATTTACATAGACGTTGAAGACGACATTACCGCCATCATCGGTAGGGTTAAGGATGCGAAAAGCAACATTGTTGCCCTTGTGCCGCCGAAACGAATCGGGGTACTACAAAGTGCGGTGAACTTACGCTTGCTTTCGAGAGCGGCCGAGCAGAATAGTAAGAGGCTCGTTCTCATTAGCGGTAACTCCTCATTGACGGCGTTAGCGGCTTCTGCGGGAATACCTTCCGCCCGTACGCTACAGAGCAAGCCAGAACTCGCGACACCGCTCGGCCATGATGATGAGCCCGGCGAAGATATTATTGATGGTGCGGAACTACCAGTCGGTGACCTAGCGAGGACTGAAGGGGGTAGTGATGCGGCTACCGCGGTAGCCATGGCCGCACCTGCGATCGATTCTGCGATTCGTGCCAACGCTGCCGAAGAAGCTGCCGTTTCGCCTCTGCCGCGTCCGCCGAAAGCAAAAGGTATAAAAGTGCCGAACTTCGGCACGCTCCGCAAAAGGCTTGCGATTGGTGTCGGCGCGTTTATCCTCCTGGTTGGCTTTCTGGTTTGGGCGATCTGGTTCGCTCCACAGGCAACAATCGCTATAACCGCCCGTACCATCGAATCGTCGGCGAACCCCAAGGTAACACTGGCAACGAGCGCTACGACCGACATAAAAACCGGCTTTTTAAAGGCGGTGCAGCAAGAATCTAAAAAAGAGGCCACGCTTGAATTCGCGGCGACTGGCAAGAAAGAAGTTGGTGAAAAGGCGACTGGTACGGTGAAATTCTCTCAGCAAGCTTTGTCAGGTGCTACCGTACCGGCAGGCACAGAGCTTGAGACGTCAGGTGGCCTTGTGTTCGTTACGGATGCCACAGCGAATGTTCCAGCGAGTAGTTTCGGCCCTGGATGTTTTCCAACCGCATGCCCCGGCTCGACGACCGTTGGCGTGACGGCTACTGAGCCTGGCTCTGATCATAACGCGGCAAGCGGGTCGTTAAGTGGTGCCCCGAGTGGTATATCCGCTAGTTTGACGGCAGCAACTTCAGGTGGAACCGATAAAACCGTAGCGGTGGTCACCAAGGAAGATGTCGAGGCGGCAGTTGATCAACTGGCGAGCCAAAGTACGGATGCCGCGAAAAAAGAGTTGCTAGAGAAATTTGGTGATGACGTCATCGTGATTGATTCCTCCTTTGTGGCGAACAAGTCTGGCGTGGCCTCGTCACCTGCCGTAGATGGTGAAGCGACCGATGGCAAAGCGAAGCTGACGGGATCGATCTCTTACACGATGTTCGGAGTGACCAGGGCCGAAGCTGGACGGTTTCTTGACGCTTATTTCGAAGAACAGATCAAAGATGAAAGCCAACGTGTCTATGATAACGGTGCGAGCAAGACGACTTTCGTGGACGTCACGCCGATTGAAAACGGCTTTACGGCTACCATGACCGCAACCGCGAAATTCGGCCCCAAGATCGACGACGATGAAGTAAAACGTGAAGCGCGCGGTAAAAAATACGGAGAGGTGCAATCTGTGATCGAAGATATTCCAGGCGTCGAAGGCGTTGATGTTCGATTCAGTCCGTTCTGGGTGAGGACGGTGCCGAATGATGAAGAGCGCATTACTATAGAATTTAATCTGGATGAGTCAGAGTAAAGTACGCATCGCCCTCGATGTTGGCGAAAAGAGGATAGGGGTGGCCATGTGTGATGGCATCGTGATGATTGCTCGCCCCTTAAAAACAGTGTTGGTTGATGGCACTGAGATCAAACAGATACTGACGATTCTAGGCGAGGAGAACGTAGACGAAATCATAATCGGCTATCCACGCAACCAGTCGGGCGAACCCACTGCGCAGACCCGGTATGTCGAAGAGTTTAAGCAGCAGCTTGCCGGGGTAACCTTGTTGCCGATCATATTCCAAGACGAATCCCTGACCAGCGTGCTCTCAGAGGAGAGACTGAAGTCGTATGGTAAGCCGTACGAAAAGGCAGACATCGACATGCAGGCAGCCGCTTTCATTTTACAAGATTATATGGAGTCAAATAATGGACGGATTTAAACGACCATCGAGGCCACGGACGCCCGATCAGCCCGCTGTACCCGCGCAGACCCAGCCCGTAGGTCAAAGGCAGGTATCGCCTCGGTCAGCCCTGCCGCCAGTTGAGCCTCGCGACACTCCCCCTGAAGGCCTACCTCCGATTGATATTGACGATACAGTAGCGCCACCACCAACGAAGAATCGTAAGCGTTTGCCATTTATCCTTGCATACATAGGTCTCGTCTTACTACTTGTCATAGGTGCTTTCTTTGTTTGGTACCAGGGCCAGCTAAAGCCTGTGGATGCAAGCGATGACTCCGTGCAGCGCGTTGAAATTACCGAAGGGTTGTCGCTGAGCTATATCGCGCAGCGGCTTGAGGAGCGCGGAGTTATCCGCAGCAGTTTAGCGTTCAAGATCATGACGAATCTAAGCGGCAAGCAGGCGGCTATTAAAGCCGGAACCTGCGACTTGAAACCTTCATATTCGGCCGGGGAGATTCTTGATAAGCTAACGGCCGGCTGCCATGATTTCAAATCGGTGACGTTCTACCCGGGAGCAACGCTTGAAACGTCGCTGTACGCGAAGAC
>CBFGYC010000043.1:0-6440 GCA_965652985.1 uncultured bacterium
TGTATCACTTCGGTGCTAAAACTGTGAAACGTATGAATCGCTACCTTATAGGCGGCTGGTCCGATGATTCCAGCCAGGCGCCTACGCATGGCATTCACGCCGCTGTCCGTATATGTGAGACAGAGAATGTTTTCGGGAAGCGTGTCGGTTTTCTTGAGGATGGCGGCCACCCGCATGCTGAGGAGCTCGGTCTTGCCTGTTCCTGGTCCCGCGATCACCATCAACGGACCGTCGATGTGGTCGACTGCTTCGCGCTGCTTATCGTTCAACCCCCTATAGCGTGTTTCGAAATCCATACCCTATATTGTACAGTAATTGCGCAGCACGAGGCGTAAGCCGAGCTTTAGGGGGAGGAGCGAGTATTCGAATTCATTTCGAATACGATGCGGAGGGGCAAGCCCCTCCTTGTAGTATCTGCTACAATATGTACATATATGAAAGAAGAGATATACGACGATATCGCTATCGAGCGACTCAGTAAAGAACGCTTCGGCGCCGATTTTGAGATTGGCCAGGTAATAGTTCGCGGCATACCAGTGAGCCGTACTGCCGACGCGACGGTATTTCTGACAAAAAAGAAGCAGTTGTACGTGTATATCTCTGCTCGTTCCCGGCTCGTTCTGAGTGATATCAGCAAGCTGGTGTCACGCATGGGTCTTCGGGCTGAGCTGTATCTTCCACCGGTTGGTAACCCTGATTATTTCAATGTCATTGGACGCGAAAAGTTCGAGCAGGTGTTTCCAGGCCGGACATATATCAATGATGACGAGCTGCGGTTTTATAGGACGCTGGCGCCGTACAACCCTGCGCTTGTTCTCATCAGCGAAGTCAAGAACGGCGAGATATTCCAGTATGATAGCGATACCCGTGGCGACTGGCGCCTAGCGGCACGCTTTGCCTACAGACGAATCAAGACAAGCTAGGGCTGGTTGGTTGCCTTGGCGTCGTCCGGCGAGGCTTCTCGCTTCTGCTGCTCTTCCTCGACCATCGTCTCTTGCTCGACGAAGCTCATGTAATCTACGGTTTGCTCCGCTTTCACGGTGTCGTTGGCCTGCTCATATAGTTTTTTCGCATCATTCAATTTGGCCACGGCTTCTTCTGAATTTCCGGCATTGAAGGCCTCTTGGCCTGCCTTAAAAGCCGCGTCCGCATCTTTGACCATACGTTCTTCGGCTGTTAGTTCACTGGTATTTTCGGATGGTTCTTCGGTGACATAATTATTGTTTTTCGGTGCGACCGTCTTTAGCGCGACATACACCACGCTGCCGACGAACACACAGAGCACCACGGCGCCAACGGCAAGTAGTATTTTTTTATTTCTGTCAGTAAGACTTATTTTGGGATTCATATGTGCTCCTTGCCTGTTATGGTACGGTTACGAGCGCGCTTATGCCGACCGGACCATCGGCGCTGATTCGGCCGGTAGCCAAGTGGACACATACGTACTTCGCCTTATGCTGTACCTGAACGCTATTATATGGGTATGGTGACTCGTTGTTCGTTCCGTAGTAAGGGGCTGCGTTAGTGCGTGCCGACCAGCCGTTCGTGCCGTAGCGCCAGCCTTCTTGACCAGTGGCGACCCAGTACCAACCCGCGCCGGTGATGTATGAGTTTTCATAGAAGTCCGCGCGTTTACCGGATCCGCAACTCGGAGCGGTCCAAGACCATGAGTCAAACATTCTATCCGGTCGTAGGTAGTATATGAAACTGGAGGGCGCAGCTGGAGGATTGACAGGGGCGGTATGAGCCTTCGAGCCCGTAGAGCCCCAGTTGCCGGTTGAGTGTACGGTCGTGCACCTTGCCTGCACTTGCAAGGTGTATATGTAGGCTTCTGTGCCCGTCCATGTCCATGTCCTGCTGCTTGTAGGAGAGCCCCAGCCGGAGTCATAGCCCCACTCTCCGAGCCGGCGAACCTGGTATTGGCCTGATGTTCCCGTCGGACAAGCTGCATCTCCCCAGTTCCATACCGTATTGGTCGATGAGGTCGCTGAAGTGAGGACAGGAGCCGGAGGGACTGATGTTATGGGCCGGACCGTAGAACTGGTACCGCTTGATACCCAGCCGCTAGAGCTGCCGCCGCTTGTACACCTGGCCTGCTGTTGGAATGTATATTGCCAACCTTCGGACGCTGTAACGGAACGCGAGGCGCCGTTGACGTATGAGGACCAACCGCCAGCCGTTGACGTACTCGTTGAGCTGTAGCGGATCTGCCTTTCGATTGTCGTGCCTCCAGCACAGCTTCCGCCTCCGGCAGTTCCCACGGCGTTCGTTCCGGACATTGAAGCGACGATGGTGAGCGTGCCTGTCGGGGCCGCTATGCCGTTCGTCGTGACCGACTCGACATCTGACCACTCACTCGTACCGCTCGCAAGGTTTGCTTGTACCCTAAAATAATAGGTAACGCCTGCCGAAAGCCCCGTCGCCGAAGCACTCGTTGAAGCATGCGACGTGACCGTTGGTGAGCCCATGTCTGAAGAGAGGCTGCGCTGCAGAGTATAAGAGGTTGCGCCTGCTACGCTACTCCAGGAAGCATTCACGCTCGAGGAGCTTGCCGACGTGACAGTAAGGTCTGGTTTCTGAGCGATTTCGCGGAGCGTACGACGGCTTTCAATGACTTTTGTCTCGCCTGATTCCTCAAGATACCTCAGTGTGAATTGGTCACATCCTCCGTTGACGTCATTTTGGCAGGCATCGTTATTTTCGGCGCTTTGCGCGACGTAAGCGAGATAATCATCATGCGGTTCGGGATCTGAAGTGATGGCGTTCGTTGTCGAACTTGGCATTTCTGGCATTATGAGGCTTTCGGCAGGAATTGACAGTTTGGCGGCGACAGCTGCTCCCGTGTTGCCTGCCCCGTCGTTGCTGATGCTCGCTACCGATGGGTATTCGCCATTTTGTTCGTAATATTTTTCTAGCGCCTCGCCTATGGTGACGGCTTTTCCTTGACGGGCGTTGTCGCGAGCTTCTTCGCGCGTACCACTAAAGGTTGCAATCGCGAGCCCTGATAAAATCGCTATCACTACTATAGTGACGATCAACTCTATGATTGTGAATGCTTTTTCGTTTTTTATCTTTAGCATTATGCTTTAACTCTACTACGGGATTTGCATAACCGTCAAGGTAGTCCCTATGAAGCCTACGCTAGGCCTAGTACGGCCAGGCCTTCGATGTGCGGGGTGCGTGGGAAAAAGTTATAACCTTTATAGAATTGCAGCTCATATACTGTGTTCAGTAGCCCTATGTCGCGGGCCTGCGTCACTGGGTTGCAGCTGAGGTAGATGATGCGAGTGGGCTTCGCCTCAAGCAGCTTTGTTATGACATCTGCGTGTAGGCCGGCGCGCGGTGGATCGACGATAATAATTTTGTCGCTAGTGATATGATCAAGCGCTCGTTCGCTGGCGGCGAGTACCGGGGTGGCATCTATGCCGAGCTCTTTGATGTTGCGTTTCATTTCCCTGACAGCGTGCTCGTTGATCTCAACGAGGGTCGTGCCCGGTCCGCCGATAGTGAGGCCAATCGAGCCGACGCCGGAGTAAAGATCAACTACACCTTTCGTGACGGCGCTCTCCTCGCCGCTCCCGTCGTTACGAATTCCTCCAGAATTCGCACGTAGGTCGCTTGCCGCGGGTCCTGCCGCTCGGTCCGCCCCTACTTCTCGCGGGCTCGAAGTGGGTGCTGCCCCGCCTCGCGTCACCCGCTCGGTTGTGTCCTCAGACGACCAGCCGCTCGCCGACAAATTTTCAGAAACATCTGCAGCCCCGTTAGCTGCTGACGGCGGATCAACAGATAACGGGCGCGAAGCCGTTTCAGAAAATTTCGTTGGCGAAAAGGCGGAAATAGCCACCCACTCTCTTATGTCTTTTAATGCCTTCTCGTAGACAGGCAAATTGACTTGGAAAAATCCTTCGGTGGCATAGCGGAATGGCACGCCAAGGACGGCGTCGGTCAAAACGACGTTGCCAGTACTGGCAAGCCGCTCGGTGATGACGCTGGCCGGGCTTTTCGGGTTGCTGTAGATGATTTCTCCGCCCTGCGCCGGAAGGTCTGCTTGTATGAGAGAATCCGCAAAGGCGCACGGTGTGTCCTTGACATAGAGCTGCCACACACAGTTCTTTTCTTGGTCGCAGCGGATAAGCAAGGTTTTAAGCTGACGGGCGGTAACGCCGATGGAGCGCAAGTGGTCCCTGATGGCATGGGCTAGATGTAGCATCTCAGGCGGCAGAAGTGCGCTATCCTCGACGACAATCTTGCCTTTCGAGCCACGGCGAAAAAACGCTAGATCTAGCGTGTCGACACCAGATATGGTGTCGCTATACCAGCTGAATTCCACTTTGTTTCTGTAGTGGTATTCTCTGTTATCGGTAAAGATATCGACGCTTTTAGGGAACGGTACTCCGTGCAGCTCGAAGGCTTCTTTGATAAGCTCGGCTTTTTGGCGCTGCTCGTCTTCGAAGTTCATGATCTGCCATGGGCTCGTTGACAGGTAGCTGCCTGGGTCTTTTGGCGCTATGCGTCCACTGCTTGGTTCCAGGACTTCGGTGACGACGCCCTCTGCGAAGCTCGATTTCTTTTTGGTGAGTTGCACCGTGACGAGTTCGCCAGGCAAACCTCCCCATACGAAAAGCTTGCGCCCATCGGGCAGCGTGCCCAGTGCTTGTCCGCCGCCGACTATTTTTTGGAGTCGCAGCTCTACTGTTTCAAACTTTTTCTTGCTCATCTATCTCGACGTCTATTATACCTCTGTTTGTGTCCCGGGCGCCAGCCGAACCGGCGTCTGTGATGCCGCCTTTCACCTTTTCGCTCATTCGTATTAAGTTGGTTCATGGCTTTTTTGCCAAGATAGGTCTCGACTTTGGTTAGTTTGCCAAGCTCGAATTGCTGTTTTTTATTCAGTTCGTGGATTGAGATAATCCCTTCGGCTAAGTAAGCGACGCGGTCCCTGACGTGATCGATCGGAATCTTCGGTATATGACGGGAGTTGATCCGCTCAAGCCTATCCCTTTCGAGATCAAGTCGAGAATGCGCCCACAAAGCGTACTGCTTGATGAATAGCCGTTCGTTCTCTGGTGTGTGCTCTAAAATCGGCGTACCGGCGGCTTCGAGCTGGCGCCCGTTAAATTCCAGGTGCGTTCTCGTGGCGAGCGTGCCTAAAACCGGATCGTAGTATATCTTGCCCTCGGTCACTTCAAAGAGGTGCGGCGCAAGTTCTTCAAGCCAACTCGCCTCTACACTGCTTACGTCGGTCACGAGATGGAGGGTTTCGAGGTTGCCTCGTGGCGTTGGAATTTCGAGGTCGAAAGGCGTGGCGGCGATGAGGCCGGCACCTTTTACGAGCGTGCCGCTTGAGAGCTCCCTGGTAGTGCCGTCACCAAGGCGCGTCACTTCACCGTGCGGTTGCACCGACCATAATTGGTCGAGCTGTCCAGCCACGATCGAGCGGAGTAGCGGCTCTATCTCATTGGCTTGGATGGGGCCCAGCGCGATGCTTTCCAGGCCAAGGTCGCGTAAAATCCGGTCTTTGACGTCCTCGGCCTTATCGATGTTCTTGGCGATGATTCCCAAATCCTCGTAATCGATCGGGTCAATTCCAGGTAACGCCAAATAGACGTCGTATTGGCCGAGTAGGTCCGAGCGGGTTTGGCTTGTGTAGCGCCGCCAGCCGGTATAGCGCGTGCCGTTTTTGACGATATCCTCGACTTCCTGGATGGCAATGATAACTGCGAGTTTTGCTCTGATTTCGGGTGAGTAGTTTTCAGATTCTACGAGCATGCGGGCATAGCTTGATTCGACCGGGAACCGTTCCATCTTCTTGCCGATTGACGTGACGCTGCCCTGCTTCGTTATCGCTCCGAGCGTGACGAGCTTTGCTTTTGCCTGCTTGATAGTTTTTGTCTTGGGCGAATGGAAAAAGTGCAGGTCTTCGATATCAATACCGATGTTGGCAAGCCGAAGAACAAGGCGGTCAATGTGTTTTCTGAGTATTTCAGGCACGCCGTATTCGGGCCGTTTCTCAAGTGGGCTGCAGGGTAGCTGATCGAGCTGTGCCAAGATGTATGTTCCCTCTTTGGTGCGGCCCGCCCTGCCCGCCCGCTGCAGGCAGTCGGCTTGCGAGACTTCGGCGATGAATAATCCCTCGACGCCGCTTCGCACCTCGTTTCTACGCTCAAGGCCGGAATCAATCACGACGTCGATGTCATCAATCGTAATGCTGGTCTGGGCGATGTTGGTGGCGAGAATGACCTTGCCGTACTCGTAACGGGCAAAGGCTCGTTGCTGCACCTCCGGCTCGAGCTGGCTATGGAGTGGAATAACAGGTATGTTCGCTGCCTTGGCTTTCTTAGCTATGGCTTCACTGACGTTCTCTATCTCCGCTTTTCCGGGAAGAAAAACAAGCATGTTACTGGCCTGAGGACCTTCGATCTGCTTGATAATTTCGTTGA
>CBFGYC010000044.1:0-6241 GCA_965652985.1 uncultured bacterium
ACTATAGCATATTTACATAGTAAAAGCAATACCTTTATTAAAGCCTACCCCTGAACCCCCAGATGTGCTAAAATCAATGAGGATTAAGCGGCGAAGCCGCCCCGTTCTATCAAACCAAGCTTGCTGTTTGATAGAATGAGAGGAGATGTAACGGAAAGTGACAGTTTTCGGGCTTGCTCGGAAACGAAAACTTGAAGTGAACGTCGACGAGGAGGAGTACCTAAGTGGCTGCTGCGTGAAACGCAAATCAACAGACGGAATGCCGTCCCCGGGATTTGCGGGCATACAGGAGCTACGTGAAAATCGTATCTTCGATATACGGAGGAGTACCCAAGTGGCTGAAGGGGACGGTTTGCTAAATCGTTAGTATGGGGAGACCTGTAGCGGGAGTTCGAATCTCCCCTCCTCCGCCAAATTAAAATCCGACCTTTTGGTCGGTTTTTAATTTGCTTCGGATGCGAGCTTCGAGCTCCCGCGTAAATTGCGAAGCAATTTGGCGGTGAGTTCGGCGTAATGCAGCGAAGAAAAACTAGCTTGCTCGTTTTTCAAGCAAATGGAGAAGCAAGCTTGCTTGCGCTATCTCCCCTCCTTAAAAATTAAGAATAAGGATAATTTCAATGTTCTCTAGATTGGGAATTATCACTAGTATTACATTGATGATGGTAACCTGGTAGTTTCTTCTAGATCTCTTCATGTTCTCCTTTCCATTAATTTATTTCGAGGTCAGGGTATCATAAATAACCTGTCGCACAAGAGCTTTTTGAAATAACATTAAATTTGAGAGAGAAGATTCGAGCTTATGCTCGCATTATTCTGATAATGTGACACGGCGCAGCGCATGATATACTGTAACCATGCAACCAGATGAGCAACGCTACCAAGAAGCATTGGATACTCCTAGCCAAGCAAGTGGCCCTGTCGTCACCCTTTCGCCTGAACCGGAGCAGGCGGTCGAGACGGTATTTCCGGTGGATGGTGCGGGTGGTGCACCACAAAACCCAGCTACGATGGAGCCGGTTCGGTGGCAGGCTACCGAGTATGTCCACCGCGAACGAGATATAGCTTGGTATATCGTATTTGGTCTGGTGACGGTTGGTCTTATCGGAGTGGCGTTATTTGTTATTAATTCGCGGTCGTTCGCGGCGCTCATACCGGTGATGGCCGTAGCGCTGTTTGTCTACACTCGCCGTCCACCGCATGTCCTCGACTATACCCTTTCTAGCCACGGGCTTCACATTAACGACCAACTGTTCCCTTTTGGCGAATTCAAGGCTTTTTCCTTGCTGCAAGGGTTCGAACAGCATTCGATTATACTCGTTCCAAATAAGCGTTTCAAACCTGCAATCACTATCAATTTTCCAGAAGAAGCTGGCGAGGCAATCGTTGACGTGCTTGCGGCGCGCCTACCTATGCGCGAAATGGAGCCAGACGTCGTTGATAGGATTATCAGAAGACTACACCTCTAGCCGCCCACCTTGCCCCAGAGGAGCTAACGTGCTAGAATAACCTCTGTTCCTTCTCGAAGGAATGCACCTTATATTTTGTTGAGGCGATGCCTTATATAGGTGTCGCTGATATGCACCCGTAGCTCAGCTGGATAGAGCGTTTGCTTGCGGAGCAAGAGGTCGCACGTTCGAATCGTGCCGGGTGTACCAAGTAAAAACGAGTAGCAATGCTACTCGTTTTTACTTGGTCTTCTCCCGATGCGACTTGAGTGTGCGACTCGCCAGCTTGCCTGGCGACAAGTCGCATGTTCGGCGTAGCGCCGCGCAGAAAAGAAGGCACCGCAGGTATTTTCTTTTCAAGCAAGCGGAGGAGCGGAGCGATATCGTGCCGGGTGTACCAGAGAAAATGACTCACGTTGGTGGGTCTTTTTCTTTTGTCCGTACACAATGTCACGAAGAGATGGTACACTTGCGATATGTCGAATCCTGATATCGAAGACGCAGTGACATCTTCTGGCTCATCACCTCTGGAAGAATCACGCGGCAAAAGGTCCCGACGCTTGATGAAACGAGCCGGCGGCGGGGTATTAGCGGTGATTGGTTTTATGCTATCGCCTCTTTCGTGGTGGAACGATCTTCTTATCAACATCCCTCTTGCCTATTTGTTTGCCGCTACTGTCGCCCTTTTAAACTCCGCATGGTTCAATCCCGCGTTCGTAGTGGGATATCTCCTCACTAACATCATAGGCATGCTTATGATGCAGTACGGTATGAAACACGCCGTTCGCTCGGAAAAACCGTCGGACATCAAAAAAGAAATAAGATCCAGTTTGATCTGGTCGCTACTATATACCCTCCTTATCGTCGCTTTGCTTATGACCGGATGGATACAACCCCCGCAAGAATACTTCCAGTAAGCACTCCTGTTCTTAGGTTGCAAAACCACGGTATAATAAGATATGAAGTAGGTGGAGGGGGCCTTGTATGAAATGTCCAAATGATAACGCAGTACTAGTAATGAGTGACCGGCAAGGTATCGAAATCGACTATTGCCCTGAATGCCGGGGCGTATGGCTCGATAGAGGTGAGCTAGATAAAATCATCGAACGTTCCGCCGTCACGATGAGTGCTGGCGATACGCAGTCGTACCCTGAGCGCTCTGAGAAGCGTGAATATCGCGACGATTACCACGATAGTGGCTATAGGCATAAAAAACGTAAAAAAGAGAGTTTTCTGGGAGATCTCTTCGACTTTTAGTAGCCAGAAAGCGCAAACGTACGTTCCAGGACTTTGCTTCTAAGTTATAAAATACATGAAAAAGACGAAAAGAACTCCACGGCGATTAAAGATTCTGCGAGCGCTGGCAATTTTAATTTTAGCGCCAGTCATGTTCGTCTTGGCGCTGATCGTTTTGATTTCACTATTCGGGAATAGCCCCGCGGAACGTTTCGAGAAAGCCAAAGACCGGTGCCAGGACGAACTTTGGATAGTACGAGACGACTCACCTTTCACGCATGTCGAAGAGATAAAGAACCCACAATCAAGAAGTGTCGGGACTTTGCGGTCAAGAAGTGTTCTTAGATACGCGTGCAGCCAGGAAGAAGCCCGGCAGCAGCAGGCATCGATTCACGAAGCGGAAAATAGATATTATATTCCCATGCTAATTGTTATAGCAGTGTACATGTATGGCTCTCCGGTTTTCATGGGTATTGTTCTGTGGTGGCTTGTTGAGGAGCTAAAACACCGGAGAAGGTAATCTATCCCTGAGCTTTGCTAGAAGCTCACATGTTTCAGTGTGACTCATGTTTGCCTTATGACACCGTCGACCAGTTCGGCCGTTTGCTCCGGGTGCATCCAAAACGTGTCATGTCTCGCCTCTCTATGGGTGAGGGTGCTATACGCGCCGGGCAGCTCAATGGCATTGTCGTATTCCAAAACATCACCCATGGTAAAGAGCTCATCATTTCGAACAAGAACGGTATGCACGGCTATTCCCAGCTTTTGTACCTCGATGATATCCTCGGCGATCATGTAGCGCACCGCGGCGCTTGCCTCTTTTAGGGCCAGTAGTGGATTCCGGATAATGTGAGCCGTACTGGCCGCGTGTGCACGTAGGACCTGACGAAGTGCCACCGAATATACCGCTGAACCAGCCACGCCAGTCACATTCGTATGGTTTTTAGCTGTTTTCTTGCCGACACGGCGGATAAGCTGTAGGAGTGTCTGTTTTTCACCTATTCCAGAGGGCTGCATTAGGAGTAGGCCGCTGAATTTGTCGGGGTGTAACCGTGCGGCCTTCAGGGCTGCTGCGGCTCCCAATGAGTGGGCGACGGCGTACACTTTTGATCCGTAGGCAGTAGTGCCTTGAGTAGTTCCAGTACAATTGCTTGTTGACGGGCGATTGGATCGACAAAAGTGCCACGTCTTGGCTGGCTGAACGTGAAGGTGTCGTAGCCCTGGTCGGCTAATCTGTCTATGAGCTCTCGGTTGTGCGTGATTGACTCGCTGAAGCCCGGGATAACCATCACGTGTTTATTTTCGCCCGGTCCGTTTTGGTAGATCGTAACTTTGCCGTAAGAGGTGTTTATCTTGTGTATCACGATACCCTATTTATAACACATCACCCATCTTAGCTAAGCCCATGGCGGATGGCATGAATAAAGCGAAAAGGCCATTCCCCGGAGGGAATGGCCGTTCGCACTATAGAGGTGCCAGCCGAAGCTAGCGGGTCATGTACGTCCTCATGTCTTTGAGGAGATTCTGAATCTCCTGCTGCCGGAGCTCGATGTGGAAGAAGACCCCTGGGGAGGTGGTCTTCAAATCGAACCACATCTCCCCGTTCTTCAACCCACCTTGCCGCTCGAGGGTAAACCTCTGAAACTTGCCGAACGGCAGGTTGATGCACGGGTATGCGCTTCGTCCCTCTTTAACGGCGTGGTCCAGGCTCATGTAGAAGCTGAGGGGGAACAAGTCCACCTGGAGCTCCAACTCGTCCTTGCCGTGGCGAATCCCTCGAATTTCCATTCCGGACTGCTTGAAAGCAACGGTCAGTGTCGATTCGCGACGAGTGACGTTCATGACTTTTCTCCTCGGTCTCTCTGCGACGATCTGTCTGGAGAGAGCGATTGGTGCGATGACCCTCCATTGAGTGGCCATTACTATCATGATATCATATTTATATAATAAAGTCAAGTTATGAGCTATCAATTGGTAGATAGAAATGTCTCGTCTCAGGCGCCCTCAAAGTGAAACGGGATAAAATCGAACCCGTTTCTCCACGTCTCGACATCATCGGAATCTATCGCCTCTTGGAGAGCCCCAGCATCGAAAGAGAGCGGGAATTTTACCACGCAAATGCTTTTGTCGGGTGTAAAGATGTCCCTTATGGTGAGAATTCGTTCATTGCCAGCATAATCAACCTGATAAGCATTCCGTTCGTATCTGACCGACTCTCCGCTAGTTATTGGTTGCTCGTATAGGGTCTCCCAACCCTGCATTCCTATCTGTTCTATAGCAAATTTTAATAATTTATGCGCATCTTCAGAAGGGGTGAATGTCGCCATAAACTCCCCTGATTGTTTGATTGAACGATTATGCTCGTTGAGAAAAGAGGAGAGTGAGAACTCATACCGGCCCATTAGAGAGTCGAGCCCTTCGATGGTTGATGGATCGATATCCTCATAGCGATACAAAAGCCTTCTGTCATCCTTGTGCACCATTGGCGGTATAAGATTGCTAGCGGTAATCGCCTTCAGAAATTCTTTAATAACATCCGCATCGTTTTGAGACATTCCATCAAGCGCTTTTGTGTTGCCGAAATGATAATCAACAGGGATAGACGCAAGAGCCATCACTGCATCGATATCTTCGTTCGTATATCCACGCTTTGGAAGCCACGAACCAAGCGTAAGTTGCGGGGTAGCACCAGAAAGGTCGATTTCTCCGCACAGATCGGTAAGTGTGGCCGGATCAAAGGCAGAGAGTCCTTTCAGCCGAAAAAGGTCAACGATCTCTCCTAGTCTTTCTTCAGGAAAGCCGTCAGTAGTATCTTCTTCCGCCAGTGAGGGCTGCTTCTGTTGCTCGATTTGAAAATTCACCAATACACCTTCTGGCGTGTATGACGATAGGAATGAAGTTCTCTCCTCTTCATTCTGAGATATAACCTTCAGCTTGAACTGATCAGGCTCATTTGGCGCTCCGTACTCATACCCTACTGAAACAGTAGGCTCATCCTCTCTTTTTTTCGTAATAAAATTATCTCGCGAGCCATCTTCTTGATCGTCTCGGATAAGACGCTCGAGTCCGTCGGATTGGAGGGTGTCAGCGCGTGCATAGTACGTTCCGTCATCCCGCTTGGTCCATTCTGTAGTCATTCCGGTCACCGGATCATACTCCTCACTATTCGTGAAGGTGGCGCCTAGCATCTCTGCAAAAAGGTCCATTATTTCTTCCTTGGGATTCCCGAATTCACTCATCTCTGGGGACATGTCCGGATTTTACCACAAGTCCCCCACTTCGCTAAAAACATGCTTTTCAAGGAGGGGTATCGGCTGAAGCCTCTTCCGCTTGCTCATCTTAGTTTGGCGGAGAGAGAGGGATTCGGTCACGTTCCGCGACCCCGCGAGTCAGTCAAATGAGCATAGCTCATTTGTGACGTCGCCTTGCGAAGCGCCACTGGCGCTTCTCACCGTCGGACCTCGGGCTCAAAACTTACTCAACCATAAATATACGACAGCCGTAAAGACTGTCGTATATTTATGGCGGAGAGAGAGGGATTCGAACCCTCGGTGCCTTTC
>CBFGYC010000045.1:0-6133 GCA_965652985.1 uncultured bacterium
GCGAATCACGCCAGCCAGACACTTATTCCAATCGTCTACGCGCCAGGTGGCGATATCACGGCGTATCTTCCAACCAACATCATGTCCATCACGGACGGCCAATGGATTCTCGACGGCCAGATTTTCAAAGACACCATGCGACCGGCGGCGAGTACAGCGCTTTCGGTGACACGTGTTGGTGGCGTCGGGCAAAACAAACGCCAGAAGGCACTGGCCGACAAGCTCAATCTCACGCTGGCGGGATATCGTACGGCCGAGGAGTACGCGCACTTTGGTACCGAGCTCAGCCCGGTTGCCCAAGCCGACTATGATAAAGGCAAGGTGCTGTTCAAGCTCATGAACCAGGAGATTGGTGAGACATACAACTTTAAGGAACAGCAATTCCTGATGACAGTGGTACTCGATAGCAAGCCGGATGAGATCGTCAACATTCCATTGCTGAAAGAAAAGGTCCACGAGTACGGCGCCAAACTCAACGAGGATAAAGATATGAACGGCAATTTCGACGAACTGCTCGCTCAGCTTCAGGCCGAGGTGATCACGATTGACGAAGTCAAGCGCGCCGCCATCGAAAAGCAGGCCAAACTCGACGCCGAGAAGAGGCGTCAAGACGAAGAGCGTGCCAAAGCCGCCGAAGAAATGGACGCGCCTGCCGCCTCTGAAGAAAAGCCCGAAGAAAAGAAAGAGGAGAAAAAGTAGTATGCGACGTCCTCTAGAAATCAAAGCCGAAGAAGCCTCAGTCCGCTCCGTCGTTAGCCTGACGTCCGCGCTCGAGACACTGAGCAGCATGCAGATTGCCAAGACCAAAAACAAGGTGATTATCAGTAATCAGTTCTTCGATGAGGTTTGGAATATCTACAAGCAAATCCGTGTCGATGCGCTGTTTAATTTCGGCCGCGTCGAGAGTGAAAAGCCGATCGATAAAGAGCTGCTTATTCTCATTACTGCCAAGGCTGGCCTAAGCGGTGATATCGACCAGCGCCTTATCAAGAAGTTCCTCGAACGGTACGATGAGTCAAACAATGACGTGCTCGTGATCGGTCACCACGGCGCCGTGAAGCTCAAGCAGGCGCATATCACTCCTACGTACTTCTTTGAATTACCCGAAAAAGACTACATCAATGTTGACCCGCTCATGGACATCGTAAGGCACTACGCAAAGAGCCGGATATACTACCAAAACTACATATCGCTCTCGCAGCAAGACATCAAAGACGTCGATCTTAGTGAGGTCGTTTCGAGCAAGGGGCGCGTAGCGGACCTGTCGTCTATCTCAGATGATCTCGTGAGCGAGAAAAATCACATCTTCGAGCCAAGCTCGTATGCGGTCGCGGCATATCTCGAAAACTCAATTCTGCGTCTGACGATTTCACAATTCATTTACGACAGCCGACTCGCACAAGTCGCTAGCCGTTTCAAGGCTATGTCGGCCGCCAAGGAGCGCTCGATGGAGACGGCCGGTGAACTCCGTACCGAATATAACCGCGCCAAGCGTAGTCAGGTGGACACTCGCCTTAAGGAATCACTGGCCGGTCTCAAGAAAATACGCGCCGAAGGAGCAGGAGCATGAACGAGCAGTCAACCATGTATAAGAAAGGCGTCGTCCGTAGCCTGAAAGGTATCGTTATCAAGGTACAATTCGAAGAGGATATGCCAGACCTCAACGAAATGCTGTACGTTGACAACGACCAACGGTCACCGCTGCTTGTCAGTAGCCTCGCGCATGGCGACACGGCGGTATGTCTCAATATCGGTGGCGACTACAGTATCCAAAAAGGCGTCACCGTTACTCGTAGCGGTCATAGCCTCGAAATTCCAGTTGGCGAAGAAATGATCGGACGCGTGTGGGACGCGATGGGCCGGCCGATCGACGGCAAGCCGCAGCTCGATCAAGCGGTTCTTGATAAAATGCCAAAGCGCGCCATATTCGCGCCGGCTTTCCAAGAAACTAGCCTCGATAGCCGCCCGGACGACGTGCTTGAAACCGGCCTGAAGGTGCTCGATTTCTTCACCCCGTTCGTCAAAGGTCGCAAGATCGGTATCGTCGGTGGTGCTGGTGTCGGTAAGACCGTCCTTACGATGGAAATCATCAATAACGTCGCCGTTGGTTCGGGTGCTATCTCGATGTTCGCTGGTATCGGTGAGCGTATCCGTGAGGGCCACGAACTCTACAAGACGCTTGGCGATAACGACCTCCTAAAGACGACCGCCATGTTCTTCGGACAAATGAATGAAAACCCGGTCCAACGTTCGCTGATTGGCCTCGCTGCCATCACGCTTGCCGAGTACTTCCGTGACGACCAGAAAAAAGACGTGCTGCTCTTCGCTGACAATATGTATCGCTACATCCAGGCGAAGAACGAAGTCTCGACCATCATCGACCAAACCCCGGCGGAAGGTGGCTACCAGCCGACGGTCTTTTCTGACGTCAAGACGTTCCAGGACCGCCTCGCCAGCAATGCCAACGGTTCGATCACGGCGCTCCAGACCATCTACGTGCCTGCTGACGACCTTTCCGACCCGGCGGTGCAGATGATTTCACACG
This sequence comes from uncultured bacterium, assembly GCA_965652985.1. GTDB lineage: Bacteria > Patescibacteriota > Saccharimonadia > Saccharimonadales > Saccharimonadaceae > JAUIHN01. Next base: position 2,546 of record CBFGYC010000045.1, read on the forward strand.
AGCTTGACAGTACCATCGTGCTTTCCCGTGCCGTCGCCGCCCAAGGTATTCGTCCGGCGGTAGATATATTGGCGTCAAAATCGAGCCTTCTGACACCAGAAGTGGTGGGCGAGCGACATTATGACCTTGCGACCAGAGCCACCGCGATCCTCCAAAAATACGAATCACTCAAGGGTATCATCGCCATCATCGGTGAATCGGAACTCTCGGCCGAAGACCGTGACGATTACTACAAGGCAAAGGCGCTTATCGAATTCTTCAAGCAGCGCTTCAATGTCATGGAAAAGGTGACTGGCGTCAAGGGCGAAAACATGACGCGAGAAATGACGCTTGACGGCGTCGAGGAAATCATCGGCAAGGCAGCAGTTCAAGCTGAAGGTGCGACTCCCGAAAAGAAAGAGGCTGACACCAAACCAGAATCGCCTGCGGCGAAACCGGCTACCGAAGACGCCAAAGAAACAGACGATAAAGAAAGCTCCGACAAAGAACCTCTAGGCGAAAAGCCGGCCGAAGAAGACGAGAAACCTAATGATAAAAACGAGCCTCAAGAAAAGGGCGGGGAAGCAAAGGGCGCTAAAGAAGGCAAGGACAACGTGCCGGATGGCGCCGTGAAAGAAACCGAAAAAAAAGAAGACGACAAGGCAGAAAGCGGTTCGTCAGAAGAGAAAGATGAGAAAGAAGAGAAGGACTCTCCATGGCAGAGGATGCATCTACGCAGGTAGCAGAAGAGCAGCCAATGGAAGAGCTGAAGTCGAAGACCGGCAAGCCTTCGATGTACGTGAAGGTCTACGCGCCGTTCCAGATGTACTTTGAGGGTGAAGCATATAGCGTCAGCGCCGAGAATGCGACTGGTCCTTTCGATATCCTTCCGAAGCATCACAATTTTCTCTGTATGCTCGTGCCATGCACACTTACCGTCCAACCTGCTGAAGGGCCGGCGAAGAACGTCAGGATCCACCGTGCCCTTATGCACGTCAAAGCAGATAGTGTCGTCGTCTTCATGGACGTCTAATCTAAATCTTAAACCGTTTCAACCAAGAATCTCTGCTTATAGCCTTGCTCAGGGTCGGACCCTGAGCAAGACGAGGGTTGAGCCTATGTTTGCTGGTCCTGACTTATTCTATTCGTGAGCGAGCGTGTTCGCGAGCAACTCTTCATCATCCGCGTTCATCGAGACCAGGAAGTCCATGTACTGGCGTACGTCATTGTCGAATAGATCTAATATTTTCCCTGGCTTTATCCAATCGGCATAAGCTTCGCCTGTATAGTAACGTAGGCTTGAGTAGGGGTATTCACTCCATATGGCAGGATTTCTATGAATATATCGAGAGATGTGATGGAGGTAGACGTCGCTAGTAATGTGCGAGGCAAGATATCGGCCCTGAAATAGCGGTCCGACACGATCATATTTCTTATTGAAATACATGCTGTACGATGCCATAACCCCTCGCATTAGCTCGGTGATGGCTGTCGTGTCGTCATGTAGATAGATCAGAAGATGAACGTGGTTGTTCATTACGCAGTAAGCGAGTAGGTCGACGGTGTCAGCGTAGGATTTATAGGCAACATGCTTCAGGCGTTTAGTCTCGTCCAGAGACAAGTAACGTTTGAGCAAGCTTAAAAAATATACCTTATCCTCGTCTTCATTGAATACCGCTTGTTTATTCACGCCACGGTTATAAAGATGATAGTAGGAATGGGGTTCGTAAGCCTTGACCGAATTACGTGTCGGCATAGCATCACTATATCGTGAGCAGGCCAGAAAATACAATTATAAGCTTCCTATGTAAAACTGCTCAGGGTCGGACCCTGAGCAAAAAGATTGAGTAAGTGAGAAATAAGCGAGAGAGAAGCGAGAAAGAGGGGCTAGGTTAGCGCTCGTTTAGCGTGACTGTTTCTAGGATTGGCTGCGTAAGCTGTAGATCCTCGGCTGTTTTACAAACGCCTTCGATGCGGATGTGACCTGATTGCATCTCAACGAATCCGACTTGGTAGCCAGAAAGGACATCCTCGCCCTCGATCGTGTAGTCGTATTGCCGCAGCTCGTAAGTTTCGTCACCCTCGAACGTCGTGATGGTATGTTCGCTCGGGTCCAGTTCCTTTAGCTCGCCTTGGGCCTTCTTGCGGTCCTCATACTCTACGTACGCCGCGTCCAAACCAGCGAGGGGGTAATCGTAGTACGAAAACGCCACGAAGCAGGCATCCTTTGGATTGCTCTGGCCGGTTCTATCGCCGTGGTGGATAGTGAGGTCGGCCACGGGTAGCGTGTCGATAGGGTCGCCTCTATAATTATTTCCTGCGCTCCTCGCGACCTTTTGTAGGTTCTCATTCTTACTGCTCCACCAGCCTTCTATGGTGGCACTGTCATGCGAAAACTTTGGGTAGCTCGGATTATTAAAGATATAGAGACCAACGATCGTCGCGACACACAAGAGAGCTAAAACCACCCCTGCGGCGCGCTTTAGAGTATTGTTTGAAATCGTATTCATATCAGCCCATCACGAAATAGTCAAAGCCGAATGACTGGTTACCGGGTGCTGGGTTTGATGAGCAAATGCTAAAGCCGTCTTGGTCGCGTTCGGTGTAGTAAGTCGTAAGGCCTGCGCCGTAGCCGACGGGGCTGACAATGACCGAAGGCCGGGTCGTGTAGCGCTGTACGAAGTTGATCCGTACCATACAGCCAGCTGCCGGGCTGTTTCCGGTCGTGATATTCACCACTCCCGCGGCATCAGAGCCGCTCACAGAAGCCGATCCACCGGTGCCGAGTTGGGCTTGGTTGACGCTCCTGCCTGGCGCTGGGCCGGTAAAGTGGATGTGGTTTGGGATATTGAGGCTGCCACTTCCGCTCATCACCAGTTCGGACACAGTAATACGTGAAGCCGTCATAGGCCCGTTGAACGTCGAGGTACCAGCTATACTGATGCTTTGTCCAGATAAGTTGCCTTGAATGGCTACGTCGCTTGCGACTTGTAGCGAATTGATTTGTGCCTGTCCTAGGTTGGCGGTGCCAGAAATAGTGATAGCAGGCCCCTGGATACTGCCGCCCGTCTGTAGATTGCCGGCTATGTTGAGGTTGCCACGCATCAGCGTTTGGCCGTCGATCACCGCGTTGCCCTTGATGGTGAGGGTCTGGCTGACATCGCCCACGCTAGCGTCCGTCGTCGCAAGATCTTTCAGTTGTTCTTCGGTGAGCTCCTGCGTAGCGAGTGTCGGCACGGGTGGAGCTTTCTGGCTGTTTAGGTAGTTGACGACGGTGATAACGGCCGCAACCGCAATGACTAAAATAAAGAATAGGAAATATATATTTACCTTGCGGTAAAGCTTTTTGAGTCCGGATTCTTTTTTCGCCCCGGAATCTTCCGCTAGCTTCGGCTGCTCGGCCTCTTGCTTGGCGCGCTCTTCTTCAAGCTCGTCCGGTGAACGGCTCAAAGCATCTGCCGGCGCATCCTGGCTGATAATCGCTTCCTCTTTTGGAGCTTCTGGTTTTTTGTCTTTTTCGTCCATGTTTTTTGTTTTAGCTTATAGCTTAGGTACAGGATAGCATAATGGCAAAAATAACGCTAGTAGTTATACATATACTATATATGT
>CBFGYC010000046.1:0-6068 GCA_965652985.1 uncultured bacterium
CTATTCTCCCCTATTCCCTTGTTTTACTTTTCACCTTTGTGTCAACGACACCAGTGTATCACGGTGTCGCTTGTGCTTACAAGCACTTTTCCCCACCTATTTGTCGCTGTACGCGTCGCGTTCTTTGAGCATACGGTTACGTAAGCTCACAAGCTGGCTACGTCGTCCGAGCCAGAAGGTTGGGAACAATAAAATAAGCGCGATGGCCGCTGGTACCCAGAGAATTTCTACTCTCTGCTGCTGCAGGGCGTCGTCATCGCCGGTCTCGCCCGCCGCTGGATTTGGAATACCACTCGCTACGGCGATAAGCTGCAAAAAGGCGCTGACGCCGTTGACGTCTGACACCCGGATATTGATCTGATAAATACCAGCGTTCCTGTAGACGTGCCCGATATTAAAGGCCCCGGCTACGGCTTGGCTCATAAGTTCCGGATCACCGCCATCGCCCCAGTCTATACTAAAAGCGTACGGACCGTTGCCGCCCGAAAGCTGTACCGGCCAACCAAGTTGCGTACCGGCCGCGGCCGCACGGCGGCCATAGGCGCTCGTAAGCGTAATAAGCTGCCCAAAAGCAGTAAAATTACTATCTGTATAAGTGACGGTGACGGTGTTTGATTCCGGACCAGCTTGTTCAACATCGTCAAAAACAATCACTGTGAGGTCGTTCGTACCCGCGAACAAACTCACCTGTAGGCTAAAGCTGCCACCTTCGCACATGACGGCGCCTACCATCACGTTGTTGTTATACACCTGGATAAGCAAGCCGTCCGGGCAAATACCTTGCACCGTGATTGGTGATTCGGTGAACGACGCGCCATTCCCTGGTACCGTGATGGTCGCGCCTTCGGTTGGCGGCGCCTGTGTCTTGGTGACCTGGAGGCCATACCCGCCCGGAGCGGGATCAGGGGTTGGCAGCGGTGTCAGTTGCGCCCCTGCCTCCTGCGCGCCCACGAGGAGCAGCAGTAGACATGTCGCTGCCGCGCCGCTAACTAGTTGTTTGAGTGATGGGCGGTTCATGTCCCGATACGTGCCCCTTATCGCTTATTTATTTTCTACCGCGAGCTATATACTTTTTGTTGCCGGTAGTGTGCCCACGCTTGACATCGATGTACCGCTTCAGCTTCCAACCTTGGTAAGCCACGAATGCGAGGACCGCGAACACGATGAGTAGGAACCACCAAGGAGCGTAAATCATCCAGGTTTTACCTATGATTTCTTGTGTCGAATTGCCATTCCAGCCATAAAAACCATTGATTTCTACTCGGTAAAGACCCGGCCAAAGACCTGCATCCTCGGAACATTTTGAGGCTTCTTCACGCGCACCGTCGAATTCAACTTCTTCTTGTAGGGTTCTAATACATGCGACGAATGTACGAGTTTGGTCGATAAGAGCAAGTGACTTATTGGGGTTCATGTCATTGATTACCGCTTCTTTACCAAATAGAACGTTCCTAAGGGTGATGCTGCCCACTGGAGCTTCAGCGACGTTGCCTTCGTTCTTGAGGGTGTAACCTATGCGCTGTGGCATATCCATGTTAAAGAAGATATACTTTCCTTCACTACCGTCACTGTTTTTCACTTCTGGATCGTATGCACCTAATTCCTTCAAGAGGAGTCTTTCGGTCACATCGCCTGGAACATTGACGAATGCCAAAGACACACCGGATGCGCTAAGGCCAACGTTGCCGCCTTCAGATGCACTTGAGGAGAAGATAATAGCACTATAGTAACTGCCCGCACCTTGGTTTGCAGGGATATTGACACTCATATCAATTGACTCACTTGAATCTGGGGCAATCGTGATAGTCTCTGGAATATCGATAAACGACTTGAGCGACCACGGCGTCTGTTCGGCATCTTCATCAAGCAATAGCTTTGGTGTACCGCCTTCATCCGTATAGGTGAAGTCAACGACACGCATTGAGAGATTCAAATTTTGCTCTCTGTCGAGATTACGGATCTGAAGCGTATCGTTGACACCCTTACCTGGCTCGATGGTGTAGTCTTTGCGCGGAGGGATGCTGAGTGCTGCCGAAGATTGGGCTTTTGCGTCGCTTGAAGGTATTAGGGCGAGGCTGGCAAACATCACGGCTGCGAGCACAACCAACATACTGCTTTTTAGGCGGTTCATTCTATCTATTTCTCCCTCACGATTGAACTTTATATATAAGTATAAGCCTTATTGTACCATTAAACTTTTAAAACCTACCGGTCGCGATAAAGTTAACTGTTGTAGTATACACACCGGGTCGCAGGCTCCGGCTTGCGTTCACGATATAGCTCACGGTGAACTTTTTCATCAGGCTGACGTTCGGTGAATGTGCTACCTCATCACCCGAAACGTACTTAAAATGATCGGGCTGACTATAATCACTCGCCGCCACGGCATTCGCCCAGTCGCCTTCCGGGTTAGTGCCCACCTCGGGGGTAGTATTTTCGACCAGATTTATACCAAATTGATTCTCCCCTGCTTGACTCAGTGTTGGCTCCTCTAGACCTGGTATCACGTTGACACCTGCACTCAGTGGCGTGCCGTGAGCAGTTATTGAAAATCCCGCCGAAGCATTTGTACCGACCGCCATCTGCGAGTAGGCTGTTAACGTGGTCTCGGAGGTAATCTCTCCCATATTCGTTTCGTAAACATTATTCGTACCGCCACAGTTGTCTACAACCTCCTGAGCCAAGCAAAAAACCAACATAGGAGGAACTTGTGTCTGTATGACTATACCGTCAGTGATTTGGCCACGTACCGAACCGAAGTCCACTTGAGGCCCGGTGCCGTTCGTAGAGGTAAACGTTTTTATGCGGATGGCGAACGCTTGATCAGAATCGGTCGGGTTTATGACATTCTCGAATACATACGATGATGCATGGTCTATAGGGCCAGTCGCGGGCCGACTCAACACCAGCCTGTTGACCGACTGCTGTGAAATAGAGAATCCGGTTTCACCCGTTTGATCGCCTAGCGTTGCGGCGCTGATATCCAGGCCTGGCGGGATGTCGCACGGATGGTACGGAATAGGATCAATGCAAAAGAGCAGCTCCACAGACCCGATCGGGTCCGGGCTCATATAGCGATAACCAAGGCGGTAGTACGTAGTAGCACCAGCCTCGACGCTGTTCATATATAAGCTACGCTCCTGCAGACGTTTTGCAGCCGAAACGGACGGCACAATTACGAACATAAGTAGGCCGACCACGAACAACAGCTCAAGCGTAAAATGATGCCACAAGAATGTACGCGCATGTAAGTGTGCGAAGCGTTTATGCATACGCCTTATTGTACTACAAAACTACCGGCCTCACATCGAGGCCGGTAGTTGATTTTGCTCTTTAGACTAAGTCCGAGGCTTAGTACTGAGGAGCTGCAAGATAGTTAATCTTGGTTGTGTAGACACCAGCTGGTGTGTCTGCAGCGATGTTACCGACGTAGCGCATCTTTGCTGTGTCGCATCGGATAACATCCGTGTTGTTTTGAGCGATAAGCTCTGGAACGGTGAGGCTTGATGAGAGGAAGGCGAATGCAGCCGTACCCGGTCCACCGTTACCGTTATCGATTGTACCCGTACCGCTAGCATATGGAGTTTCTTCAGTAAGTGTGTAGAGAGATGGAAGGCGGAAATCGTGGTCAGTAGACGTAGGAAGGAACGGGGCTACAGTGTCGAAGGTAACACCGGATGTTACATCACCAGTATCTTCCGAGCCAGTTACTGCGTCAAGAATACCGTTTTCGTTCGTATCAACCCAGAAGTCTTCGTCACCGTCACCGACATAAGAGGTTCCGCCTAGGGTTGGCTGCCAGTATTCCAGATCGTCGGCAGTCGCGTCTACAAAGGCCAGACCGAATTGTTCAGTGCCAGGTAGGCTTGTAGTTGCACTTGCACCCGATTCTTCAATATGGTCGCCGACTGTGTTGCGAAGCGTATCACCTGAATAGTAGACTGTTGCACCACCAGATGAGTTGGAGCTGAGGCGCCAGTAGGAGTAAACATCCCACGCCTTTTTAGTTTCCAGTGAATACTCCGCATCAGGGTTACCGAGGTTTAGTCGGTTGTTGTTTACTACCTGAATAGCGTCACAAGTACCATGTGAGTCAGGACTGTCAACATTCTCGGTATCACGGTTCTCAAGTCCAACTGAGAACGACATTGTTTCTAGGACCTTGGTAGTAATATGGATCGATTCGGTCATCACGTTCGCTACTGTTACACCACCGTCGATAACGTTAGTGTTGTCTGCAAGCTTAACCGTATTTGTGAACAGTGCAGTATTGTCTGTATCGTAAGTGTTAATCTTTACGAAGAATGAACCGCTACCTGGGTTAGTGATAAAGATATCGTCTGTCGGATTAAAGACAACCTTTACTTGATCACCACCGTTTACGGCAACACCATCTGCATTAGTTAATATCATGTAATTAATTTTACCTGTGAGTGGATCGTCACCATCAGATGGTGTTCCATTCGGACCGACAAACTCTGGATCTTCGGCGTTAACCGCAGACATCGTCCAGCCGCTAGTTGACGTAAGTGGCGTAAACACACCGTCACCTGCTGTATCCTTGTAGACAGTAAAGTCGCCGCCGCCGGTGTCATTTACGGCATCATAGAGAGGCACGGCATCGGTTTTGTCTTCAACAAAAGTACCAACGACGTTAAGGTCACTTGTTTTGGCATACCAACCACCGTCGTTAGCGCCAGGTGCAGAGTCTTCGTTGAGCAGACGTGTATTATCTGGATCACCTTGAGCTTCAACAATACCATCGTCATTGATGTCGGCATCACCGGCATTATCACCAGGCGCCTGGCAATTACCAGCTGCTGTTGTACAGTACTGGAAACTCATACCTTTGAGCCCGCCTGCTGCTACTGTCGAACTCATTGTAAACGTAAATGTCTCACCTGTTTTTTGTCCATTTGGACCTGAGCCTGGTGGCGAATAGAATTCACCTTCGGCGTTCAAGAGATCCTCGTGGTTGCCAGAACCGTCTGAGAAGGCGTATCCCGGCGAAGAGCTACTGAGGAGCAGTGAACGCTCCGTCAGCGGGTTGAGCGCGTCGGCAAATGCCGCTGCTCCCGGTATTACTGCTGCGACAATCAGTGATGCAGCCATCCCCAAGGCTGTACCACGTCGAGCAATTGTTTTGAGTGTATACATTACGTATATCTCCTTTTTGTCGTTAATGTTTGTTTTTTGTCTCCCCCTTATAGGCGGGTTCAATTAGCATATTACCACAAGCAATGTCGCCTATGCAATACTTTTTATGGTTATTTTCACGCTAAAGTTATTCACAGTTAAAATACAGGGGTCACGAGCGCCGAAAAGTCGCCTGAGTAATGCCCGGCTGGCGTATTGCCAGACACATTGACGATCATGCTGACCGTGTATTTTATTTGGCTGCTTTCACTGGCGGTACGCGCGACGATATCACCGTTTATGTAAGCGAACTGGTTTGGGGTGCCGTATTTCGGCAAGACGATTCCCTGCACCGGCTCTTCTTCGCCGTCAGTCGACATAGGATTGGCACCGACGTCCGGAGTGTTATTGGCTACCACGTTGATGGCGAACTGCTCGGTGCCTGTAAGCGAAGCGATGGATTCTATCGGTGTCGCCAGCGAGTAGCCTTCGAACTGCGGCGGGTTGCCTGTCACCTGCACCGTATAGCCACCCGCTAAGTGGCTACGAACGTGCAGCAGCATGGTGCGCGTTGCGGTACGGTCGATATCAAGCTTGCCAAGATTCGCCTCTCCCGGTTCGATCATAAGCTCCAAAAGCGGCTCGTCGTCATCCTCGGTAAGTTGGCTAAAGGCGGCAGTGAAATTGGCACTGCTACTTTCGCCGCCAATCGCGCCTATGCTGGCGCTAGCGCAGTACTGGCCAGAGCAGGTCTCGAGCGCCGCGCCGGCACCGAACTCCGTCTCGCTCGCCTCGTAATTCGGAGAATTGGTAGTGACAGCAAATACCGAAGTAGTGCTAGAAACGACAAACAAAGCCACTAACAGGCCACTTGTTATCCAGCTACCTCGTGCAATCTTCCACATAAGCTTTATACAGATTATACCTTACAT
>CBFGYC010000047.1:0-6054 GCA_965652985.1 uncultured bacterium
AGGCGCTGGAGCGTTGCAATCAGGCGATCATTATCACGTTGGTGCAGACCAATCGATGGCTCATCGAGTACATACAACACGCCTTGAAGGCCTGACCCGATTTGTGTGGCAAGGCGAATACGCTGTGCTTCGCCGCCGCTGAGCGTATTGGCAGCACGGGCGAGTTCGAGATAATTCAACCCGACGTTATTCATGAACGAAAGCCGTTCAGTGATTTCTTTGACGATCTGATGCGCGATAAACTGTTCGTTCTCAGTGAGCTTCAAATGCTGGAAAACATCGAGCGCCGAATCGACGGCGAGACTGGTGATGTCTTTGATGCTAAGGCCATGAATCGTAACAGCGAGAACAACCGGCTTGAGACGCGCACCGTGGCACGCATGACATTCACGTTCACGCATGAAGCGCTCGATGTCTTTTCGCATGAATTCGCTGTCGGTTTCTTTGTGGCGGCGTTCGAGGTTTGGAATCACGCCTTCGTACGTTGACTCGTATTGTCTGCCTGCGCCGATTTGCACTTTATACTTTTGGCTGCCAGTACCATAAAGGATCTTTTCTATGGCCGCCTCAGAAAGATCCTTGACCGGTGTATGGATACTAAAATCGTGCGCATCAGCGACCTCGGAAAGGCGCTTCATATACCATGCATCGCTATTGACGCGGTTATACGGACGGATCGCACCTTCTGCGATCGTTAAGTTCGGGCTCAGCACGAGCTCCGGATCGACTTCAAGCCGGCTGCCAAGACCAGTACACACTGGACAAGCGCCTTGCGGAGCGTTAAAGCTGAACAGCCGCGGCTCGAGCTCGGGGATTGGTTCGCTTGGATGATCAAGACATGCGTAGCGTTGGCTGAGCACCGTCACTTCTTCGGTGTCGGCGTTCAAAAGCTCCACCACGCCGCCGGCGATATCAAGTGCCTGCTCGATGGACTGCGAGATACGGCTGCTCGCTTCAAGCTTCATGGCAATACGATCAACGACGATTTCGATATTGTGTTTATTGTTCTTATTGAGCTCCGGAAATTCATCAAGCGCGTAGACGATACCGTCAACACGAGCGCGCGCAAAACCAAGCCGGGAATACTGCTCGGGAATATGTGCGAACTCACCTTTTTTGTCCTTGACGACCGGAGCAAGAATCATCAGGCGCGTGCCTTCGGGAGTTTTTAAGACTTCATCAACGATAGCCTGCGGCGTGCGTCGAGATACTTCATTGCCACAAATCGGACAGTGTGGGACGCCGATACGGGCGTACAAGAGTCGAAGGTAATCATAAATCTCAGTCACCGTCGCGACCGTGCTGCGTGGGTTTCGGCTGGTGGATTTCTGATCGATTGAAATCGCCGGGCTTAGGCCGTCAATGCTATCGACATCAGGCTTGTCCATGATGCCAAGGAATTGCCGCGCGTAGCTACTAAGGCTTTCGACGTAGCGACGCTGGCCTTCGGCGTAAATCGTATCAAACGCCAGTGAAGATTTGCCGCTTCCGCTCAGGCCGGTAATCACGACTAATCTGTTACGGGGGATATCAACCGTAACATCCTTTAAGTTGTGCTCCCTTGCTCCGACAACATGAATAGAATCAGGCATAACACCTTATTATAGCATTTTATCCTCTAGAATGTCGACTCTACGCTTCTTCGGGAACAACGCTCTCGGCCCATAGTTTCAGCTCTTCTAAAAGGAATTGTTTCGATTCGTCATTCGTTGTGGTGGCAAGCCTCTGCAAGGCATTCATGAAACCGGGAAGCTGCCTCTTGATCCGTGCTCCGCGCCAAGATTCCCAAGTCGCCATTTCATTTTCGCTGAGAGTCTTCGGAAAGCTGCGCGCCTTATAGCGAAGCAGGAGTGGCGCCAGGCGTTCGTCGTCAAACTCCGGATTGAAATCGGCGAGCTTATCTGGCTCGGCATTCCGAACCGCTTCGATACGGATTTTGTCCTTACCATCTACGAAGCCGTCGTATAATTGGCCTTCGGCGTCGGGTAGTTTCTTGAACTCAGGCCGGCTTTCAAGTAGCGTGCGGATGTTTTCGGCGAATTGCGGCGCCGAAAGAAGCGCTGCTTTATGCTTTTCAACCGTAGCACTATCAAGATGAATCCGGTTCCATCCATCGGCTTGCTCAAGCACACCCAGCGGCGCGACCGCAGGTGAACGGTTGTATTGCAGCTCTTTGACCGGCAGCTTCTGAAAACCTTCCTTCTTCCGCTCTTCCCAGCTGGCGAACATAAGCGCGGCGAGTTCTTTTTGGTTCATATTCATAAAGGCGCCAGGGTCGTAGCGAAGATCATAGACCACGATGTTATTGTTGCGACCCTGAGTAAGTGGGAATGCCACGGTCGTCTTTTCATGCTCCGCATCATAGCGGCCGCTGGTATACACGAACGGCTTTTTATCGTCGAGATTCACGAGCTTCAAAACTTCACGTTTATCACGCAGCTTCAAAAGATAGTCAAAAAGCTGAGGCTGTTTTTGTTTTATAAGCCTTGCGACGGCGATCGTCGCTTCGACGTCACTGAGCGCGTCATGCGCCTTGAAATGATCGACGCCGTTTAGCTTGGTGAGGAGTTCTAGACGGTTGGTCGCCTTCCCTTCTTCGTCAACCGGCCACTCAATACCATCCGGCCGAAGGGCACGGGTCATGCGCACGATATCGAGCATGTCCCAGCGTGAACGGCCGTCCTTCCAGCACCATTCGTACGGATCATAAAAATTGCGCCAAAACAGCGCCCGGATAAACTCATCGTCGAAACGGATATTATTGAATCCGACCATGATGGTGTCTTCAAGGCAGATTTCGTCATGTAGGATACGAGCGAACTCGGCTTCCGTATAGCCATCGGCAACGGTTTGCTGCGGCGATATACCTGTCACCATGATGGCATCTGGGCTCGGTAGCGTATCGTCGTTTAGTTTTACCAGGATATTGTACGGCTCGCCGACCGGATTTAGCTCCATATCGGTCCGCTGCCCGGCGAACTGCATGATCCGATCCTCGCGCGCGTTCAGCCCGCTGGTTTCAAGGTCATAAAAGAAAAAGTTTAATGCCATTAGATATATTGTAGCAAAAGTAAAACCCACCCTCGACTCCGAGCGTAGATTTTACTCAGGTATAGGGTGGGTGGTTGGCCCGTCAGCCGTTCCTCATGACCAGCTTGAAGCGCCTCTTGCCGAGGGGCTTCACTGATCCGACGACGAATACCTTGTCCCGATAAGCGGTAAATCCTCGGTGCCGGCGAGAGCCGAAAACACTCACCGAGTCAAGGGAAAGCTCCCTTGCGATCTCGGCCTTCAGGTCGTCGGTCTGCACGATGCGCAGCACGAGGACGGTAATCACGATGAACGAAAAGCCGGTCATGACCAGTGGGACCCACCAGTTGTGAGCATTAATGGCGGACACGGCACTACCAGCTACACAGGGCAGCAGGTACTTTACGACACCCTTGACGGTCGCCCTGAGAGTCCGCCTGACTTGGATCTGCACGATCATTGTGCGGTCTCCTGATGGAAAACGAGCATGGACGCAACTTGACGCCAATTGGCGTAGGGTCCATATTTTCATTATATCATAATTACAAGTCTATGTCAATTTCACTCTCACTCTGTTCGCTCGTATCGAGGAGAATATCGAACTACCGATACACACTAGACCAATCGTACCAACGATCAACTCTGGTAATTCGATATGCGCAAGTTTCAAAAACATGATCAGCGCTAGGCACGCGATTGCCCAGTGCGCACCAGACTCTAGGTAACGATAGGTACTAAGCGTTCGATGCTTCACCATATACAGCGTCATGGTACGCACCCAGATCGCACCGATACCAAGCCCAGCCATGATAATGATGATATTGTTCGTGAGCGCGAATGCCCCGACCACGCTGTCGAGTGAGAAACTAGCATCAAGCACCTCGAGGTACATGAACGACACGAACGCCGCCCAGCCGACTTGTTGCTTTAGCTGATTACGTTTATTGACCTGCCCCATCATAAGTATGATCGAGTGGAGTACCAAATAGACGAGCGCCCCGACAACGAGCGCACCGAACACCGCATTTCTATCGGCTGGATCAGTGATGTAATACACGGGCAAGAACGTTGCGAATGCCAGGATATATTTAAGATACGGAACCTTCGCGAGCGTTTGCAGGGCTTTTTCGACCGGCCGGATCCAGAGATGTTTCCGCTCTTTTTCCATGAAGAAAAACATCGCCACGAAGAACAAGAAGATACCACCGAAGGCATTGATTGATGGAGCGATTGTCTCAAGGTGGTGACCATACTTTTCAGCATCCTTCAAAGCAAGGTTAAGGACCTCACCCGAAGAAAGCGACGTCATCGCGGCGACCATTACGATAGGTAAAGCGAACCGTACCAAAAATACCGCGACGAGAATACCGACTGTGAGAAAAATAATCTGCCACTTCTTCGACATCTTGACGAGCACGCGGCTATTGACGACGGCGTTATCGGCGCTCAGGGTGATTTCAAGGATACTTAGAATAATCGTGATCACCAGAGCCGCCGTGCCCATCTCCCAGCCAATAAAAGCCCAGATTACAATCGTTATGAGCAGTTCGGGCCAGTAGTGCAACAGGAGTTGCTTCATCTACTGTTCTCTAAGGGTCAACTCGTGCCCGCCAATTACAACTATGCTATCCGGCTCGGCGCCGCGTCGTACCAGCTCATGCATGATACCTGTCTTGCTCATGATATCGCGCAGACGATTGACGCCCTCGAAATTGTTAAAGTCAGTCCGACGAGCGAATCGTTCGATCTTTTCGCCTGAAACGATGAATCTTTCACTGTCTTTATCTTTTGTGACCGTCCAGCTTTCAGAAAGCTGCTTGTCATTCAGGCGAATGACCGGGATATCCGGCTGATCACTATCATCTAGCTCAAGACGTTCGTTTTCCGCCTCGCGAACCACTTCGACTTGCTTTTTTGCAGCTCGAAGCACTTCGGTTATGCCTTGGTGTGCAGTTGCAGAAACAGCAAAAACTGGCACACTGGCATCTATGACTTCACCGAGCGCGGCCATTTGCATGTCTATCATTTCTTTATCAAGCCCTTCGGCTTTCGTGAGCACGACAATCTCAGGCCGCTCGGCAAGTTCTGGGTTGTGACTCTTTAGCTCTTCGCGGATTACTTTATAACTCGTAGCGACATCATCTGAATAAATATCAATAAGGTGCATGAGTACTGCGGTTCGCTCTATGTGGCGCAGGAAATCGTGACCAAGGCCTTTCCCTTCACTGGCACCTTCGATGAGCCCAGGAATATCGGCAATAAGCAGGCTGTCACCGTCGACATCAGCCACGCCTAGCTTTGGCGTCAGCGTCGTAAACGCATAATCGGCAATTTCTGGACGGGCATTGCTCACGACAGATAAGAACGTTGACTTCCCAGCATTCGGGAAGCCGACCAAGCCGACATCGGCGAGAAGCTTCAGCTCTAGATCTGCTTCGAATGCGTCTCCCGGCTCGCCCTTTTCAGCGATTCGAGGAGCCTGTCGGACGGATGACTTGAAGTGGGCGTTTCCAAATCCGCCATCACCACCATGTGCGACAACCACCTCTTGACCAGCGCTCGTTAAGTCGGCGATTATTTCGCCGCCTTTCCATACGATCGTACCAACCGGAACTTTGACCCGAAGATGTTCGCCGGATTTTCCATGGCGTTTTGCCTTGCTGCCGCTTTGGCCAGGCTCAGCCTTCAGGTTAGGATTGAAACGAAAATCGGCAAGAGTATTCGTGTCTTCAGAAGCCACGAAAATGACATCCCCGCCCTTACCGCCATCACCACCATCAGGGCCACCTTTATCAACGTAGATTTCGTGACGAAAACTAACAGCGCCATCACCACCTTTGCCGGCAGTAATCAAAACTTTCGCAGTATCAACAAACATATATTCTTAAGTATAACAGATGAGCGAAGCGAACGAGCTCGTGAGAGCGAACTTTAGGGTGAGGGGTGAGTATTCAAATTCAATTTGAATACGATGCGGAGAGGCGAGCCTCTCCTTTAATGTATGTAGGCAGAGACTGAGCCCGC
>CBFGYC010000048.1:0-6019 GCA_965652985.1 uncultured bacterium
TATGGTAACTTTTTTTAAAGAGAAAAACTACCACTGTAAAAGTCTGGAAATATAGCCGTGTATAGAGTATAATCACCAAGGAAACACCTCGGGGTGTGGCGCAGTTGATAGCGCGCCCGGTTTGGGACCGGGAGGTCGAAGGTTTGAGTCCTTTCACCCCGACCATAGAAAAAAGAGTACCGTCTGGTGCTCTTTTTTCTATATGTCCGCGACAGACTCGAATCTTCGACTTTTTCGCGAAAGCGAAAAATAGTCGAAGGTTTGGCGGAGCGCCGCGCAGAAAAGAAAGCACCGAAGGTATTTTCTTTTTTAAGCAAGCGGAGGAGCATAGCGATGTCCTTTCACCGTGAACTCGCGGGCCCGCGGAACGTGGGTGAGTCCTTTCTTCATACGTAGCAATGCTCTTTCACCCCGACCAACTTTTTATATACTATATTTGTAGAAATTTACTCTATATTGTACTATTAAGAAATTATGGACAAATACCCCTCACAGCCCAACTCATCAGAACAAGCACCAAGAGGGACGCATATCTTCGTTGAGCAGAAGGAGGAGATATTCCAGGCGATTTCAGAAAACCCGTTCGACAGCATTACTCTCGCCAAAGTGTCTTTGGAGCAGCCAATCAAGACGCTACGAGTAGTCGCCTACAGCGAGCCCTCTTCGGACTCTGATCATACTGAACTTGATCTCATGGCCAGTCTTCAATACAACTCGACAGGCAGAAAGAGGATCGGCGGCACGGTACTCAAAAAGATAGTGTCAAGCCTACCGGAACACCCGGTACAGGAACTTGGCGGAAATTATATTATAAACGGGACATTCGGCACGCGCCTCGTGCTGGGCTACAGCGAAGAAATGGACTTGCTATGGCTTAGTAACGGCACCGTCATCGACGAAGAAGAAGACGAAGAGGAAGAAGCTGAGCGCCTATTCGATGCCCCAGAACTAACCGAGCAGAACCTCGAAGATGCACTCAACGATTACTCGTATATGCTAGAGCAAATTATCGCCACGTCATATGAAACCGCGAAGAAATCGACACCTGATAGAAATATAACTATAAAGCCTCCAAAAAATATTTTTAAAAATCTTGGCTGGTCGGCGATCCTCGGATCGCAAACAGAGACCGGTGAAGATATCACCAAGTCGCTCGAGGCGAACATATCAGGCATCACATTTGATAGCATCGGAGGACAGCGGCAAGCGAAGGAGGAACTACAAGGACTTGTGTTTGCTATCTCAAATCCAGAGCTGTACCGTACATGGGGAACCTCACCACCAAAAGGAGTTTTGCTAGAAGGTCCTCCGGGTACAGGAAAAACCCTTCTTGCTATGGCTCTTGCATCAGAAGCCGACGCTCGCTTTCTGCATGTAAAAGCCTCAGATATCGGCTCTAAGTGGTACGGCGAGTCGGAGCAAAAAATGCAAAGTATTTTTAGCAATGCCGCCAAAGACGACAAAAAGACAATTATTTATTTTGACGAGATTGACACTCTTGTGCCTCGTCGCGACGGAAGCCACGAAGCGACCCAAAAAGTTACTGGCGTACTTCTGCAAAACATGGACGGCATAGGCGCTTCGGATAATGTCATGGTTATCGCATCAACCAACCGTAAAGACGCGATTGATGATGCCATGACCCGCCCAGGAAGACTCGATAGGCTTATCAAGGTACCTCTTCCCGACGAACGGGATCGAAGAGAAATACTTGGTGTCCACACAGGCAAAGCGAATGCGGTTGCCTCGGCTGAGCTGTTTGACGCACTGGACATAGACGCACTCGCTAGAGTCACCAAAGGGTATAGCGGCGCGGATATCGCCGAAATCGTACGTCGAACCTTGGAGACAAAAGTACGGTTGGCCGGATCGGGCCAGGACGCTTCGCCCGTGCAGACATCCGATATTCTAGCTCAGATCGGCTCCTACGAACACGTTCGAAAAAATGCATCCGAGCGAATGGGGTTCAGAACATAGTACACTAAGTGCATGAAGGATATTTCGAAAAGAACACTCATTGTCAATACATTCGGCACGCTCGGCTATTTTTCATGCATTTTTTCATGGGGATGGGCGGCGCTACTGTACCTGCCAATGGCGCTTGAGAACAAATACGTGGAGGATTTTCTTTTACCGACACCAGCGGAAGAGGTGGTGCGGCAGCCTGTCGTTTCAGAGAGTTCGCCGTTCATGGTAGTTTTCGCGCTCATCGTGACCGCCACCGTCATAATCGCGACGGTCATTGTTCTCGTAAAAATCCCCATAGCGGTAGCAAAGACCGCTAAAACGGTCACGACCAAAGCCGCCGACTATGCGGTGCCGATCGTTACAAGGAGTCAGCCGTTACCTCCCGCCAGAAAGAAGCTCCTGACCGCGAATCTCATAAAGCTCATGAAGCTACTTCTTGTTATTGTCCCTGTCGGAGCCACTCTTCTAGGCGGTTTTTTTGAGCTGCCGCTTTCCTACGAAGTAGTCGTATTCGTGAGTAGTCTCTTGTCGCTGTTCTCGCTACTTTGGTTTAGCTTGCAGTACATTGCAGCGCGCCTACTCCGTGTCGAAGCAGACGCGCTGGTTTGACGCTATAAAGATTATTTCGCGAATTCCGTGGCACGGGTTTCGCGGATGACGTTCACCTTGATCGTACCTGGGTACTGCATGGTGCTTTCTATCTTCGTGGCAATGTCGCGAGCGAGACGAATAGCAGAGAGGTCGTCGATACTCTCAGGCTTTACGATTACCCTCACTTCCCTACCGGCGCTAATGGCGTAGGACTTATCAATGCCCGGAAAACCGTTGGCGACGTTTTCAAGTTCGCGCATACGTTCGATAAAATTCTCGGCGCTGATATTTCGGGCGCCTGGACGAGCCGCCGAAATCGCGTCGACGATACGGACGACTATCGCCTCCGGTGTCGTCGCGTCGATATCATCATGGTGCGCCTCGATGGCGTGAGCGATCTCGTTGCTCATACCGTATTTACGCGCTAGCTCGGCACCGATATGGTGATGTTTGCCTTCGATCTTGTGTGTCACGGCTTTTCCGACATCATGAAGGAGCGTCGCGATCTTCGCCACCTGGACATTGGCGCCGACCTCTTCGGCGATCAGGCCAGCCATATGCGCCATTTCGGTGCTGTGCATTAGGACGTTCTGACCATAGCTGGTGCGGTACTTCAGCTCACCAAGCAGGTGCAGCATGTCTTTTGGAATGCCGACGACACCGACTTCACGCGCCGCGTCTTCGCCGGCCCGGACGACTTCTTTTTCAATTTGCTTCTTGGCTTTTTCAACGACTTCTTCGATACGGCCTGGGTGGATACGGCCATCTTTCATGAGCATCTCAAGGCTCAGTCGTGCCACTTGGCGACGAATCGGGTCAAAACTTGAAAGGATAATCATGCCTGGCGTATCGTCCACTAAGATATCGACGCCGGTAGCACGCTGCAAGGACTGTATGTTACGTCCTTCCTTGCCAATGATGCGGCCTTTCATCTCGTCGTCCGTCAACTTGACCGCTGTCACTGTGCGCTCGGCCGTCACCTCGCTCGCCATTCGTTCCATCGCAGAAACAAGGATAGTCTGCGCCTGCTCCTCGGCGTCTTGCATGGTGTCATTCTGAAGCTTGCTCACAAGCCCGGTCAGATCTTTTCTGATATCACGCTCGGTCATCTGCATCAGTTTTTCAGCCGCTTCGGATTTTTTAAGCCCGGCGATTTTTTCCAACTTTTCTTGCTGCTTGTCACGAACTTTATGGATCTCATTTTTCAATTCTTCGATTTCGGATTCCTCACCGCGAAGTTTCTCAGCACGACGATCCAGGTTGTCGAATTTTTTATCAAGTACCTGCTCACGTTCAGCGAGACGGTCCTCGGTGCGCTTCCATTCCTTGCGCCGCTCGTTCTCTAACTTTACGGCCTCATCTTTTGCTTTCAGCACGATATCGGCCGCTTCTTTCGAGGCGTCGGCAAGTTGTTTGTCTCTTTTTGCCTTACCGGTTGTTGCTCTTTGGCGTTCATAGGCAAACGTTCCGCCCACGCCAAGAAATATACCTACGGCTGAGGCAATGATCGCTTCTATCATATTTCATTCCTTTCTCCGTAGTCGCCGTCAAAAGAAAACCTGTGTGAACGCGCGGGAACTGATCGGGTCAACTCGGGAAAAATCAAAGTTTCATAAAAGTCAGAAAGACTTATGTATATAGTAGCGCTTTTTACGCCTAGGAGGCAAGTTTATTTACGCGCCTTCGTAATATTCGCCTCGCCGCCATAGAGCGGCACGACGATACGCTGATTCTCACCGTTCTTCAGGCGGGTGAGTACTTTGTCTTGCCAGCCCTCGCCAGTTTCGCCGACGATTGGCACACCCATCCCATCAGCTAACGTATTGAGCACGGTCAGTCCGATTCTCAGACCGGTAAAACTTCCTGGACCGAGGTACGCACCGATACCCGTGATAGAAGAGAAGTCCTCTTGCATCTTGTTCAGTTCTGTTTCAAGGAAACCCAACAGCCCTTTGGCAAGCTCTCGGTTTGCCTCCCAACTGACTTCACGGCGCACATCGCCTGCAACGAAGGTTGCCATACATACCGGGGTCGAGGTATCGAGAAGAAGAATCATTTGAGTTGCTCCAAAAGATGTTCGCTTTTTTCGCCACCGCTAACGAGAGATAGTTGCCGGGTAGTCTCGCTGGTCGCGATAATACGAATCCGAAGATGATCAGCCGGCAGGACCCCTGCGACGATATCGCCCCATTCGATAACAATCACCGAACTTACGTCCCCCTGAGCTTCTTCGAGTTCAGCCGCGAGAATTCCCGGATCACTCAGGCGGTAAAAATCATAATGCACCAATCGGATGCCGCCTGGTGCTGTGTATACCTGACTCAGGGTGTAGCTTGGACTACTGAGGTCGTCGGTAATTCCCATGCCACTTGCAATCGCCTTAGTGAGCGTCGTCTTGCCCGCCCCGACATCACCAACAAGCTGGATTATCTCCCCACCACGAAGCAGCGACCCGAGCCGCTCCCCAAAAGCCATCATCCCTATTTGGTTATCTACTTGCACTTCCATACTTAATCTTAGTATACCCTGTATAATTCAGCTTTTACACTGGTGCTTTTTCAACTCACCAAGTATACTTGAGCGTAAGCACTATGCGCATCTCAGATCAAACACTAGAACATCTGCTCCTTGAGCATAAACTTGCCTCAGTCGAGCAAGTAGCCACTCTCAAAGAAGAGGCGGCAAGCTCAGGGGAAGATCTTCAGGCCCTCGCCATCAAGGGCCTACTTGCCACTGAAGAGACACTCGCGAAGATTTTCGCCGAATACGCGCACGTTCCTTTTATCGAGCTCGACCCAAAAGACATACCAGCCGAAGTCCTGAACAAGATCCCAGAGCGCATCGCTCGCCAATATAACGCTATTCTCTTCAGGCTCGATGAGGATGGCACCGCCCATCTTGCCATGGACGATCCCGATGACGTCCAGGCAATCAGTTTCATCCAAAAAGAAGTCGGCGAAAACCTAAAGCTTTACCTAGCGACGCACGAAAATATCCTTGCTTGTCTTCAAGGCTATCGTGGCGATGTCAGCCAAGAACTCAGCAAAGTCATCGAAGGCCAAGTCGATGAACCTACTAAAGCTGAACAAGTTACCGCCGACGATATTGCTGAAGATTCACCGATCGCACAAACCGTCAACCTTCTTTTGGAATATGCCGTTCGTAGTAGCGCGAGCGATATCCACATCGAGCCACGCGAAGGCTACGTCCAGATCCGCTACCGTATCGACGGTGTCCTAAAAGAGGTCAATCGCCTCCCGATTACTGTCCTTAATTCACTTATCAGTCGCATCAAGATTCTTTCCAACCTTAAGATCGATGAGCACCGCGTGCCACAGGACGGTCGTTTCAAGGTAAATGTCGTTGGAAAACAGTATGCGCTTCGTGTCAGCACCTTACCGATTACTGACGGAGAAAAGGTGGTCATGCGTATCCTTGACGAGTCCAACCAGGCCGTTAC
>CBFGYC010000049.1:0-5806 GCA_965652985.1 uncultured bacterium
CGAGCGGACCGATACTGGCGAGTGGGCACTCCCGGGCGGCTTTATCGATCCTACGGGCGAGTCGTCGCTTGAAGCGGCTCTCAGAGAGGCCGAAGAAGAAGCCGGGGTTACCGGCCTACAAGGTGGGCAGCTCTGCTACAGAGGTAAAACCAGTGATCGACGTAGCACGGCCACCGCTTGGATTGAAACAAGCGCCCACCTGTTTCACCTGGCTTCAAGTACTCAGCTCCTGGCGGGTGACGACGCCAAAGCAGCTACCTGGCATGGGCTTGGTGACTTACCTCCCCTATATGGCGCCCACCAGATGATTCTTGAACGTGCGCTCGATTATAGCGACAGCGAAACGCTGCTTGACATAGTCGACGCCCCAGACGCGCATCTACCAGTCGAAGGCGGCTATATGCAGTACGACAAATGGATCGCAGCAAAGGACAATGAGCAGGCGTTCGTAAAGGCATGCCCTAAAGAACATCCAGGGTACGGCGAGCTGCTTTCGTACCTAGAAAAAGAAGCCGGCGTCATGTCACATCTTCGTCGGAGCGGTTTTTCGCAGCTGCCAGAGAAATCCCTCATTCGAGACGGGGCACTGGTCATGGACGCGCTTCCGCCCGAAGACGGCTGGCACTGGCACATCAACCAAGATAGGTTCGACACCTACCTAGAGGATACTCTGCGGGCCTTTGCCGAGTTGGAAACCATACCCCCTCAGCCTGATTCATTCGACGTCGAACCGTCATACGAGAGCGTGCTCGAAGAAGGTTGGCAGGCATTCGATGCATCGACTCTAGGGCTACTAGAAGAGCGGTACCATGGCTTCAAGCCCCATTTCACCCCTAAAACCCAAGAAATCGCCGAGAGACTTCTTGCTAATATCCCTACCCTGAAAAACCTTGCCGAAACCGCCCCCGAGCCAGACGAATTCGTCTTTTGCCACCACGATATCAGGCAAGAAAACCTTGCATGGCACCCCGAAAAGGGCGTCAAGATAATCGACTGGAGCTGGGCAGGACCCGGTCTTCCTGGCAGCGACGGCACCAGCCTTCTTATCGACCTCCACAAGAACGGTTATGACATAGACGATTACAAGGACCATATAAATCCACAACACTGTCTCAATCTGATGGGATTTTGGCTACATCACTCTATCTTGCCGGACAGTAGAGCCAGCGGCCTCAGGGCACAGCAGTTCAGATCGGCAGTGAGTGCCTACGAGCTGCTCACCAAGGCGCCTCGGGGAGAATATTGACTTATATCACAATAAATGTTATAATGAACACATGGCATAAAGCAGCGAGGGGGTCCTTGCTGCTTTTTCGTGAAAGGAAAGATGCCATGCACCTCATTTCGCGTTTGTCGATTTTCGTCCTCCTGTTCGTCGCCTTCATCGGCGGTGCGGGCGCCGCAAGCGCCGCAGTCGTCGCCGAAGGGGAACAGCGGTGCGACCCCAATCTGGCGGTCGCTGAAGGGAGCGGTTGCAACGACGACCAGGAAGTCAACGGCTTCCTGGCCCTCGTCAGTCCTCGTGGCGAGCAGGTCGCGGTGTACTGTGTCGGCGATGCCTTCCAATACACCGCCCAGCTCGACTGGGCTGGGAGCGTGGTCTTCTCGGGGAACGCATTCGGTTTCGATTGCGACTCCCGGATGATTAGCCTCATGCTCTCCGGGCACCGCCCGGTCGTGAACACCACCCCGACCGAGGGTTGGGTGTACGATCCGTGGTCGAACACGGCGCGCATCTGCCGGAACGGCATGATGACCACACTGTTCGCTACGCCACCGGGCGACCGGCCCGACCACGACACCGA
Organism: uncultured bacterium; assembly: GCA_965652985.1. Lineage (GTDB taxonomy): Bacteria > Patescibacteriota > Saccharimonadia > Saccharimonadales > Saccharimonadaceae > JAUIHN01. The sequence continues at coordinate 1,806 of CBFGYC010000049.1, forward strand.
GCCATCGACTGGCTGCGGCTACTTGTCGTTGCCCGGCGCCTAGGCGCCAGACGCGAAATCCGCACCGCGGACTCCCCGAACCGGGTGAGTCTCGCGGTGCGATTTCAATTTCAGGACTATTTTTTCGCGGCTCGAGGATCCGGGGTATGTAGGTAGAGCTTCGGAAATAGCACCGCCGGCACCTGTACGACCTCTGAATCGAATGCCTGATGGATCGCGGCAGCGGTGGCAGGCATGAACGGCACGAGCATATCACCAATCTGCTGGAGCGTATTCACGGCATGCTCGAGCACGTCGGTAAGATGCGCCGCCGCTTCAGGGTCGGTTTCGCGCCTTTTCGCGATATCCCATGGCTTCACCGTATCCAGATAACGATTCAGACCGCGAATGATCACCCAAACCTCATCCATAGCCACGTTGAATGTCAGCGCTTCTACGGCGAGCCGGTATGGCTGCATGTCATGCTCGGACGCCGTTTCGTTGTTCACTACCCCTGCCTGGTAACGCACGACCATGTTGGCGACCCGTTGCACGAGGTTACCAAGGTCGTTCCCAAGTTCGTTATTGTAGGCATTTTCAAATTTTTCCCAGGTAAAGTCGCCGTCATCTTGGGTCGGAATATGACGTGAGAAGTAGTAGCGGAAGGCATCGACGCCGTAATTCTCGATGATCTCAATCGGATCCACTACATTACCGACCGTCTTGCTCATTTTCTGTCCGCCGCTATCAATAAAGCCATGAACGAGTAATTTCTTCGGAAGAGGCAGCTCAAGGCCTAGCAGCATCGCCGGCCAGATACCGGCATGAAAGCGTAAAATATCCTTGCCGATCACCTGAACGTCGGCCGGCCAGTATTCCTTCCATTCGGGCCTATCCGGGTAGCCGATAACGGTCAGATAGTTCGCGAGCGCATCGAGCCAGACATACATGACCTGCTCGGAATCGTTCGGCACAGGCACACCCCAGCTGAGGCTCTTTTTGGAGCGGGAAATACTGACGTCCTGCAGGCCGTCTTTGATGAGTTCAAGAAATTCTTTTTTACGGAAATCTGGTACGATTTCCATTTCACCAGATTCGAGCGCTTGACGGATTTTGTCGGTAAAGTCGCTAGCGCGGAGATAGTAATTCTCTTCACTCACTTTTTGGTACTGAGTATTATGATCCGGACAAACCCCGTTCGTCGCCTCTACTTCTTTGTCGGTAAAGAATGCCTCGTGGCCGACACAGTACCAGCCCTCGTACTTGTCTTTATAGATATAGGCCCCTAGCTTCTGCCAGATGTACTGCACGGCGGCCTTGTGATGGACATCGGTCGTACGGATAAAATCTGTGTAATCGGCATTCATTTTCTTCATCAGGATTTCGAAGTTGCCATACATTTTGTCGGTATATTCTTGCGGCGCGATGCCAAGCTCACCGGCTTTCGCGGCGATCTTGTTGCCGTGTTCATCAGTACCTACCTGGAAGCGCACGTCGTGGCCATTCTGGCGCTGATATCTCGCCCAGATGTCAGCCAGTAAATAATCAAGGGCGTTACCAATATGTGGCGTACCGTTCACATACGGAATCGCGGTCGTGATATAAAGTTTTTTTGTCATTACTGTTAATTGTAGCACTCTAGGTGCATACTACCTAAAAATCAGCCTCTTCTATTATAGCCGTTTTTATTTTATAATATGCGCATGTCATACGAGCGAATCACCACACAGAGCCCTTACTCCCTCGAAGAAAGAGAGGCACGCGAAGAAAGACGCGTCTATACCAATGCCTTTATCAAGGACGTCGATCAAGAACTATTCACGATCATGGAGACCCCTCCGCGTGAACATAGATCCGATCAAGTGCTTGGGCTCTGCGCCTCGTTGGCCCGTGAGCGCCGTCTTCAGGAGCTATGCTATCAGGTAGAAAGCCTGATTGATCCGGAGTCTCCGCTTGACTGGGTTGATATTGATCATCCTAAGTACGTGATCGAGGATCCGATCACCCCTGTCACCGGAATCAGCGAAGAATACCAGACAGAAGCAGCCGACCTCGGTAAGATGGAGGCTGCCGGCGACCTTCTGCGCCTTCTCGTGCCGTCAGACAACGACCTGATACGCATGATCGCTCCCATCGATCCACCTAGCCAAATGGTACTCGATATCTATGCAATGCCCTGGAAGAGGGGTGTGTTGAAGACGGCTGATCTTGAGCCGCTTCGTGAATTCACTAGCGGCCTCAAATATTATGAAGGTGGAATCATGATTTTGAACTTAAAAACAAGGTTGCCCACCGTTGACTTCTCGCTGGTCTATCCCGCTGGAGAACAGTTTCCGCAGCGTTATTTATATTCAATAGACAAAGTATAACCAGTCATCACCCTCTCAAATCTACACAACAAGAACAGTTCTACTTTTACTATTGCAAAACTTACATAAATGTTGTATACTACATTCAAGCTCGGGCATAGCCCCGAGTCGGTCGCCCAGGGGCTTCCCTCGGCTTTTCGCTTTTCTTAAGGAGTAGCGCAATGCGCCACCTCAGTATGAAAAACCTCCGCCAACCATGCAAGCGCCCCCACAAGGCACAAATCTCGCGGCGGAAGCCAAAGCCGGTGTTCCGGCCGCTCGGCCAGCTTCGGCTGAGCCAGCAGGCCTCCCGATAGGCACCGATCGGCGAGCGGGGAGATATTCCCCCGCTCGCCGCACGATTTTTTCATCGAACATATAAGCCAGCTTTAGAGCTGGCTTTCTGCTGGCAATACACCGTTCATGCTTTTATTTCCCGTGGTTCGTTATTACAATGAGCCTAGTATGTCACATGATCAACCCTCTTTTTCGCACGACTATTCCGATGAGCCTGACGCAGCACGAACCAGGGCCATCGCGGTTCTTTCTCTTGGAGTCGTCGAAGAAATGAACAGGATAAGTCAGGGCTATCCAGAGCAATATAGCGAAGAGTTCGGGTACATCACGATGGGGGCGCGCTTGTCCCAGTTCGAGGTCCTCGCTAGTGCGGTAGTCGAAGTAGCCAGGGACCAAGTCATGAAAGAGCAGCCCTTTTATCTTCTCGACGACGTTCATTTTCATATGCTAGAAAGCGAGCTGAAAGCTCAGGACCGCCTGTCGGAATTCTTCGATACGAATACGGCAGCTTGCAGGGAGTCAATCGCGAAAGGCATGCGCGCCGGAACCGATGATTTCTTACGGATGCTGGTGCCAGAGGAAATCGCCGATGCCAACCCGGAACAGGCAGACGTCTACTTTACCCCGTGGACGAAAAACATGCTGGAGTATGTAAGACCAAATTATATGAAAAAGGCTGACGATGGAGGGTGTGAGGTTTTTCTTCCGACGACGCTTCCGAACGTCTATGTCGCGCACGTTTATTCAGGTTCTCATAGCGTACCGACGGAAGAGCTCCGTCTCATAGCAGACCCGACAGATTTCCGCTGAGCTACTCTACCATCATCGCCACGATAGCGAACCGACCGTCCTCAGGCTGGTCGCCCTTTAGGAATTCGCTGTGCGAGAAATAATCAGGGTTATCTGTCGTATCGACGTGACTGACTTCGATATTCTCGATATCGACGCCCGCTCGTACCATTTGCTCGACCACGGCTTCGTGCAGACCTTTACCGTTCAGGGTGCGTAGAGGGTAGCTACTCTTCCCCGCCGCGGGACTCAGCCACACCAAAAGATCAGATGGATGTGAATCGAACTCGCGCGTCATGTACTCGATGCTTTTTTGTCCACCGTTTTGCTGGGCGCTATGCCGTCCGAGGTGGGATACCATCAAAACCTCTTGCCCCATGTCGAAAATAATCGCTCCGACGCAGTCGGCCAGCGGCAGGAAAAGTGCTTGGTCGGGTCGGGTCGCAACGAGCGCATCCGCTACTATGTTCGACACGGGCTCAAGCATGCCTTCACCGGCATCGTCGTCTCCTGCTACCTTGTAGCGGGTAAAATCCGTCGTGTCTTCATAGGTCACCTGTACGAGGGTCGCCATAAGCGGATCGATAC
>CBFGYC010000050.1:0-5751 GCA_965652985.1 uncultured bacterium
GTTCGCACCCTGAGGAAGCGCCTTCAGGACGGCCTCCCACATTCCAGGATACGGATAACCGGTCCTGATGCCTGTGCGGTCCGGAAAAACGACCTCCGGTCCCGCGACGCGCTCGAGCTTTTTGATTCGAAGCTCGGGCACCGTCGAGTGCGTGCCGTCCTCCTGGATGCGGCCGGTGCATTGCGGCACCCAGCCCCACTTGCTGAGAAGGTAATAAGGTCGTTCCCTGCTGCCGTCCGGTTTAATGCCGACGAACGAGTCGTTCGGCACCTCAGCAATCGGCTGCACGAAGCACGGCCACTGCCGCTTCACTTCGGGAACAAGCGACCTGAAGTCGCGTTCGAAGCCCGTCAGCGGCTCGGAACCTCGCACTCCCACGACGTAATAGGGAGTGAAGATGAGGTCGTCAATGCCGCTATTTGTCGATGCGTCGAACTCGGTGATTCCCTTGACCCGTTTTCCTTCATGCATGCCATAGCCGGCGCTCGAGATGGTAAGCGGAAAGCTATACGCTCCGTGCGCGGGACAGGATCTCCCGTATGAATCATAGATGTTATAGATTCGGTTGATCACGAGCACGCCCGTTTCGTGAGGGTCTTCGCTTCCATCGAGCCAGAGTTCGGTTTGCTGCTGATGGTGCGCGAAGAATTCGTCGGCCTGACGGCCGAAGAACGCGCGGGCAATTTCGTCCCTGCACGCCTCTTCGTAGGTATAGCGGTTGCCGGCTTTTTTCTCGGTTCGCAGCGCCGTGCTCCGATAGGCATTCATATCGACGATGGCGACATCGCCGTGAACGCCCGCGATGAGCTGTTCGAACGCCTCCTGGCTCATCGGCACCTCAGGGCCATTTCCATGAGCGAAGACCAGAAGCGGGATGCCGCTCTTGCTTCTCCCATAGTAGACCCTCGAGCTGGTGATGATGGTGTGCGTCCAGGGGTTGTCGTGAACACCGGACATAAGCCGAGCGTGCACGATATCTTCGACAGTCGCGATGCGACCGCCTTCACCCGCGAACGCCAGGGCGAGTTGCCGCTGGGCTTCATACCCGCCCTCATGATGAAAGGCGAGCGCGCGTACAGAATGCGTCATTTCAAGTCCTCCTGTGAGTTTCGTCCGGATTGACTATATTCCTTTTTATCGAGAAATCAAACTCCTCAATCACTTTGAGGTTGCCTCTTCAAATTTGCTCGATAGGTTCTTTAGGTTGTCTAAAAGTTCGTCGAACGTTATGAATTCAATGTTTTTGAAAAGCCTTCGTAAGACTCTAAAATCTTTTTTCTTATCTGGATTTGCTTCAAGCTCTTTCGAGTTCCCAATTATCAGAAAAGCCTTTGGCTTTAGCACTGAAAAAGGTATCTTGGTTTGCTTCGAAAGGTACTTTTCGAAGCCATCCACATTCCTTTCGAGAAATAAAATATATTTTTCAATTTGAGAGATCGCTTTTGCTGCGTCGCTTGAGAAATAGTAATTCTTATGACTTTTATCTATTCGTTTCGCTAGAATATCTGTAAAAGGAGTTTTTATTTCGAAGACATCGAGGAAGCCGTAAAGGTCTATCCATACGAAATCTGGCTTCTTCGCTCCCTCTTCAGTTTTCCCAAAATTCACGTCAGCTTCTCGAATTGACTCAATGTAATTGGAGATAAAAAAGAAGACTTCTTCGTGCAGGAATTTCTGCCATTTCTTCTCATCGAACTTTTTTTCTTTAATATGCTTTTCAAATTTTTTGATTACTTGGTCAAGGGTTTTCTTACGTCCCTGTATTATCAAATTTGACTGAAGGTGCTCCAGTACCTCGTCGTTCCCAGCATTTATTGATATGTAACGCTTGATAAAACCCCCTATCGCCTTATGATCTTCTTCATCAAGCAAGTTTAAATTTATTTCTTTTAGTGCCGAGTTGGCTGTTTCCTCCGTCTTCCCTTTTGCAAACTCCTTTGGAAAGAAGTTCTTAAGTCGTCCCTCAATAGCTTCTTCTTTCTTTTCTCTTATTTCGTCACCCAGGTCTTTTAGTAGTTCTTTGAAGTTATCTAGAGAGATACTTACGGAAACAATGGTTTTTTGAATTCTAAAATGGGGCGCACCACTGCCACTTGTATAAACAGTTAAGTTTATTTTCCTTTTGTATTTATCTTTGAGATAGGTAAGAAAGTGGCTTCCGCCTACTTTATTTGATAGGCGCATGTTAAAGCCGCCTCCCGAAGCATAAAGATTTAAACCTACTGGCTGATTCTTGAAACCAAGAAAGTCGATTTTCTTGATTTTAAACCTCTTCGCCACTGAATCTTTAAAGTGATAAATAAAATCACCGCCACTCTTCTTCCATCCAACAGACACCTTGCGGGTCTTAGTTTGTTTCTTAGCGCGAGCCATATTATTGACAAAAGTATGAACTCTTCAGTTAGAGTGTCAAATTACACCACACGCGATGTAACCTTTTTATTTGAGCATTGGTTCCAGCTGGCAGAAGGCCACCCTAAGCCATTCGGACCTTCGGAAATTAAAAGTTAAATAAGAATCAATAAGACCAGCATAAGGAAGCTGGAAAAAATATATCCACTGCGTAAACCGGCCAGCAAGCCGGTCTTTTTCGTTTCTGCCCGCAGGAAAACCTGAAATAAAAGCGCCCAGCCGGGCGCTTTTTGCGTTCTGCCAGCGGGAACGGTCCTAGGCCATGAATACCCACCCCGACCAGTTCAACTTCTCTACGCCGCTAAAACTGCGGCTGGTGGCCTATTTCCGTACCGAGTACGGCCTGGACATCAAAGACGAGGAAGCTGGGCTGTTCTTGGCTTCTCTGGCTGCCCTGTATGACGAGCTCAGTCGGGTCGGCCAGCCGTCCCCGGAACCGCTTCTGCGGGACGGGGCGGCGGGCCCTGACTTGATATCCCCTCACAGTTAGTAATTACCAATCTATGCCCATCATCTACAAAAAATATGGCCAATTCGTCGAGATCACGGAGTACGAAAATACGCCCACCAAAATACGCGTACGTCGTACCCGAAAACGGAATTCTATACACGGCGCTCGGCGATCCGATAATATTCGACGGACCAAGCAGATATGTGTGCGGCGGGTGTCTGCTGCTCTTGAGGAATTTGGAAGCCCGCTCCTGGCTACGTTCACCTTTGCTGGAGACGCCTCCGACGCTTCCTATGCAAACGATTCCCTTCGGGACTTCCAAGTGCGGCTGCGAAATGCATTTCCTGGTGCGCAATCCCTCTTTGTTCCAGAACTTTCCCGTAAAGGCCGAATCCACTTTCATGGCCTTCTATTTAATCTGCCATTGCATCTCGGGGATACGCGCAAGGGTCGACGCATTGTTGAGTACGGGACTGAACGAGAGAGTCGTACCATTGCTTCCCTTTGGGGAGAGGGTTTCGTTGATGTGCGAAAGACTGACGGTTCTGGAGCACTGGCGTTTTACCTCACCAAGTACATCCTCAAATCCGCCGGGAGGCGAGAAGTGATGTTCAACGCCATGAGGCTCCTTCGCATTTCCCACGGCTTCCCGAAAGAGCTGGTTATTCGGGGTGAGTTTGCCGAGGTGCTTCGGGATAGCTATGCTGACAAGACTCCAGTCCGGGTATGGGAGGACGACATGAAGTTTCTGGGCAAGATCACTCGCAAGACCTACAAGAAGCCATGAAATGCTACATCTACTGCCGCAAGTCTACTGATACCGAGGACAAGCAGATCTTGTCTCTTGATTCGCAGGAATCGGAGCTTCTTTCCCTCGCCACAAGCCTCGGCCTTGAGGTCGTCGGCATTCTCAAAGAAAGCCGCTCGGCTAAAGAACCTGGTCGTCCGGTCTATAACGCCATGCTCGACGACATAACGAAGGGTAAAGCTGACGGCATTATCTGCTGGAAAATTGATCGCCTGACCCGCAATCCCGTTGATGGTGGCCGTCTTCAGTGGCTACTCCTCCAGGGCAACATTAAAGCTATCTACACTCCCGGTCGCACTTTCTACCCCACCGACAACGTGATGATGCTGAGCATCGAGCAAGCTATGGCTACTCAGTACCTGCGCGATCTGTCCGAGAACGTAAAGCGCGGCAATCGGGCAAAGCTCGAACGCGGCGAATGGCCGAACCATGCTCCTTTTGGATACAAGAACGATAAGGCTACTAAGACCATCCGCATTGACCGAAAGGTGCGACCCATCATTGAGCGCATTTTTGAACTCTATTCAACTGGCCAGTATTCAATTCAAGGAGTCGCAGATCGGCTTTACGCAGAGGGTTTCCGTGCCCCTCGTGGCGCTAAGGTCGCTAAATCCAAAATCGAATCAATACTCCGCAACCCCTTCTACTTCGGTCTCATGGAGCGGGATGAGAAATACTACCCTGGCAATCACAAGCCAATTATCAGCCGAGAACTATTTGAAAAAGCTAAAGCTGTACTAGAGCAATCCACTCGTCCCAAGAAGCAGAAGCATGAATTCCCACTTCGAGGACTCCTGCGCTGCGCTTCCTGTTCCTGCATGTACACCGCCACCCTCAAAAAAGGCCATGAGTATTACTATTGCACGAACGGCAAGAACATCTGCTCCGCACACAAGAAATATCTCCGTGCCGAACCCGCAACTGAACTTGTCGCCCAGGCTCTAGAGAAAGTCCGCTTTGACGACGAGATTATCGAGATCATGTATGAAGCTGCGCGGGAGCGGCACGCAAGTCAGTACTCGTACCTTGATGCCGTCAGGAAACGCCTTCAGGGGCAGCTAGAGGCTCTAGACAAGCGCGAGGACCAGGCCTTTGAAGATTCCGCCTCCGGGCTCCTTCGCCGCGAACTCTATGAACGCAAAATGATCGATATCAGGAAGCAGCGCACGGTCATTTTGCAGGAACTTAAAGGTCTTAGTTTGAAGGACCAGCTACTCACTTTGGAACCTACCAAAACTGCTTTTGATACCGCAAAGACTGCGCGTAATCGCTTCCTTGAAGCTTCGCCAGAGGCGCGTCAAAGAATCGCGTCAGAAATACTTTGGAACTTGAGAGTCAAAGATGGAGAAATTGAGGAAATACAATTCAAAGCTCCGTTTGACGTGATGGCGAACGCTCCAAAAAGAGGCCAACTTGTCGAGCTGGTGGCAGTCTGGGACGATGTTGGAACCGGGCTTACCATCAGTCTTTGATAGAAAAAGAAAGGCCCGTCTTTCGACGGGCCCCGGAGCATAGCTCCTATAGGTTCTAGATTCACGCGGCCTGAAGCAGACCCGCTTCCGCTCGACGGGCAATCTGCCAATCGAAGTCGGCACGGATCTCCGTGAACGGCCGGAACGCCACGTCGCCGAGCTCCACCTGAAGGTAGTGCACGGTGACGTGCCGGACATTCTTGCCGACGGCCTCCTGATACCCGACCGACTGGTTCTCGACCCACATGGCGTTCGCATCTTGCGGTGCTTGGGCCATGAGATACGAGTAGACGGACCATTGATCTTCGTGACCCATCAGGCGTTGTACGTCGTCCGGGATGCGCCACCCCTTCTTGCCGGCAAGCTCCGTCACCTTCTCGACACGGCGGTGCGGCTGACCCGTCGGCCGTCTCGTATCGTGATACTGGGTGAAGAAGTCCTCACCGCACTTCATGAGAATGTGGAACGGCTCTTCATCGACCTCGATGCGCCAGTAATCGGGCGTCAGAGTGACCTTGCCACCGGAATGGCAGGATCCCCCAAAAGAGACCGCGTTCGCACCCTGAGGAAGCGCCTTCAGGACGGCCTCCCACATTCCAGGATACGGA
>CBFGYC010000051.1:0-5709 GCA_965652985.1 uncultured bacterium
CTTTATTTTCTCTTTAGTCTTCTTGTGTTACACTAACCCTATCATTTTCACCATTAAGGAGGGGAACATGGCAACAAAGAAAACTGCTGCCGGCGCGAAGAAAAAATCTAGCGCTGCAAGTAGCGCGAAAAAGACAACAACAAAGGTAACGACAGTCAAAGCAGTCGAGGCCGGTAACGCAAAGCCAGTAGGAAACCTACTTGCTCGTGGCCGCGGTGGACTGGTACGAATGCCCGTCATGGGTTCAGCCGTCGCTGAATTCTTCGGCGCGTTCCTGCTTGCGACCACGATTTTGATCGTTCGCAACGAACCGTTCTATCTATTCATCGGCCTCATTGGCATCTTCATGATGGTAGGTGGCCTTTCCGGTGCACACCTTAACCCGGCCGTAACCATTGCCGCATGGGTGTCAAGGCGCATCAATTGGGTACGCGCGGTCAGCTATATGGCTGGTCAGTTCCTCGGTGCCATGCTTGCGGTCGTCGTCATGAACGGCTTCCTGTCTCAGGCTCCAGAAATCAGCGCGGAGGCTGCACAGTTCGGTCAGTCTGCGCCTCAGCTCTTTACCGCAGCAGGTCTTCCCGAAGGTAAAGAATGGTCAGTTTTCGCAGCCGAAGTTATTGGTCTTCTGATCCTTGGCTTCGCGTACGCGAACGTACTTCGACCACGTGTCTTGGATAAAGTCGTCGGCGCATTCACCATCGGTGGTGGCGCGTTCCTTGCGATGGCATTCGCAAGTACGGCAGCTACCTACGTAAGCGGCTCAGTCGCGCTCAACCCTGCGATTGCAGTAACACTCAGCGCAGTAGACTTCACCGAAGCTTGGACACTGGTTGTGTACTTCATCGCTCCAGTCCTTGGCGCGGTCATCGGTTTCTTCCTGTTTGATCTTATTCAAAGCACACAGGCTGAAGAAAAAGTCGTTAGAGCGTAATACCTCTACCTACGAAATACCCTGCACCTACGGGCAGGGTATTTTTTGTTTACTGTTCCTTTTGCGGCCGATCAATGAGGAGCGGCTGTACCGAGGGTTCTTGGTCGGCTATTTTTATGATATCCTTATCTACCTTCGCAAGCTCATTATGCGCCGCATTATAGTGGTTCACTGTCGTACCAAGCGACGAGCCAAGCTTTTGCATATACGTATCAAATTGGCTGATATGCTTGCCGAGCTTACCCACTCTCAGCTGGATGTCTTTGGCCTGCTCCTCGATCTGAAGGCTCCTAAGACCCTGCAGGACCGTCTGAAGGTATGCCATGAAGCTGGTCGGGCTCACGATGATCACTCTTTTGTCTCTGAATGCATACTCAACGAGGTTGCGTGCGCTTCCGCCGGTACCAACCTCACCAGTCAAAAGATTGTAATAAAGCGCCTCGCTCGGAATAAACATGAAAGCGAAATCCATGGTGTTTTCGCCGTGCCTGATGTACTTGCTGGTTTCGTCGATACGACCCTTCAAATCGGCTCTTACCTTCATAAGCAACGCATCGCGCTCCGACTTGGTAGCGGCTTCGACCATCCGATTGTAATTCTCAAGGCTGAACTTGCTATCGATTGGTAGGACTTGGCCTTTTTCTAGAAAAATAACCGCATCGACTACCTCGCCGTCAGAAAAGGCGTACTGCATTTGGAATTGCCCTGGAGCAAGCACGTTTTCGAGTACTGTTTTTAGATAGTACTCACCGAAAACACCGCGCTGTTTCGGGTTCTGCAAGACATTCTGAAGTGTCTTTAACTCCGTAGCGACGTCCACGACCCTTTTATTGGTCTCATCGATCTTAGCGAGTCGCGCCGATACCTCCGAAACAAGCTTGGCACTTTCACTGAGCTGCCTTTGTACGGATTGCTGGGTAAGTTGCCCGCTCCTCTCCAGTCGCTCGCCCATATTTTGTTGCAACTGGTTCACGGCACGGGAAAGCTCGACGACGTCTGACTTCATCAACTCAACCGCCGTATTACTTTTGATATCCTTAAGACGCGCGTTCAATACGATGATCACCGCGCCGAAGCCGACGATGACTGCGCCCAAAACCAAAAATACTACTGCTTGTTCCACCCTACTAGTGTACCACTCTTCTACGCGAGCAAAGCGACTCGAACGGCCACGACGAGAAAGATAATGATAAGCAGCGATATCCAGAATTCACGGATGCGAGCGATCCAACTGTAGAGCCCGAAAGCAACCGCGTATAAAAGTACGGCCACGGTCGCACCGATGACCCAATTGAAATCCCAACTGATTTGAACGACGCCCCAAAGGCTTAGCATACTGGCGATTACTACAAGTAGCGGCCGGTAAACTCGTAGGCGAATCAAGCCACCAAGAGCGCCTGCGACCGCGATAAGTCCCGCAAGAACAGCAGAGTAATTTTCTGCGTTTTGAGTACATTCAATACTACTCTCACCCTGGCAAAGATACGGGTCAAAAATAAAACGAAAGAATAGCGAACCAAGAATCCATACGAGTAACCCGGTTCCCGCACCTACTAAAAGAATACCGATCAGGTCGCGCCACTGCATCGGAACAACTGCCGACGGTTTTTCAACTTGCTTTTCTTTCGCCATCTATCATAACTCCTTCGTTTAAGAAATATTTTACATCTTTTTTGTTTTTTTGGCGAGAGGTTGGTTTAGTAATTTATTTTATTTCTCTTAAATACGGTACACTATAGACATGTATAAACGAATTCTTCTTAAACTATCGGGTGAACAATTAGCAGGTAACTTAGATCACGGCATCGACCCGGAATTCGTCGGATGGCTGGCAAAAGAAATTAAAAAAGCATCCAGCACTGGCACGCAGATAGCCATCGTAGTCGGCGGCGGTAACTGGCTTCGCGGCGCCGCCTACGCGTCCCACGGCATCGACCGCTCGACAGCGGATTACATGGGAATGCTCGCGACCGTAACGAACGGCCTGGCACTCATGGACATGCTCGAGCACCAAGGGGTAGCTGTGCGACTCCAAAGTAACATTCGGCTCGACCAAGTAGCCGAGCCATTCATACGCCGCCGCGCCGTAAGGCATATGGAAAAAGGGCGTGTCGTCATCATCGCTGGTGGGACGGGCAAACCATACATCACCACCGATACTGCGGCAGTCAGCGCGGCGCTTGAACTTGGTTGCGACGCGGTCTTAAAGGCGACCAAGGTCGACGGCATTTATGATAAAGACCCGGCGAAATATCCTGACGCCATCAAGCAAGATGCCATGACACACCAGGAAGCTCTTGCGACCCCATCCATCCAAGTCATGGACCGGGCAGCGCTCGGCATGGCCGCCGACACCAAAATGCCGATTGTCATATTCAAACTCGACAAAGATACTATCACGCAGGTCGTTCAAGGGGAGCAAACCGGCACACGCGTCAGTGCGAGCTAGTACCGAAACACCGCTGCGACCGGCACCTGGCTCGGCATCAATTCTTTGGTCGTAAGAAGCACCGCGCCGCCCTGATCAAACACACGCCGTGCGCTTTTACCAATTTTGTTTGACTTATATATGTCCGTGAGGGAGAGCTTTTTAATTGTCTCATTACTGTCGGTAATGCTGTCTTTGGTAACCGTGATCAGCCCGGCTACGAGCGTCGCCACCTTCCCCTCGGCCGCGGCGTCGGCGATGGTGTTCGGGTCAGTCGATGCCTTGCCCGTACCAAGGAGGCTTTGCACTTTTTCGATGACACTTACTCTCTCCTCTTCGCACAGTTCATTCGAGACAAGCGGCCACGAGCGGCGATGCGTCTCATGCAAAGGGATGTCGGTGTAGTTGCCGCTAAGAGTGCTATCCAAAAGATTCTTCATGCGGCTTGATTCTTTATAGCCGCTGACATCCTCGTCCGTACCGGCGAGAAGAACTGGCGTTTTCTTATCGACAATCTTAGACGATACTATTTTTTCGTCAATCATTCGGAAAAACTTGAGGCGCTCTTCTTGGCCAGCCTGTCTGGTGTCGCCCTGACCGTGTGCTTTCGCGCCAGCCCCATGGCCACCCGTTCGAATCGTCTGGCTGTTGGAATACAGTTCGTCAATGTTCAGCGCTTCCGCGGGGCTTTTCGGTAATTCGATATCGACTTTTTCGACGCTGTACATGTCACCTTTTAGAAGCACGGGGTCTTTCACGGCAAGTGCCAATATATAGTACGGCTGATCGTACGAGGCGATCGCTAGCAGTGGTCCGACATCATAGCTGTCGCCCACGCTAACATATTCGTCGCATTCTATGGGTAGATGAAAGTAATGGACTCCGGCCGGAGCGCAAAAGATAGCCACGCCTTCCGTGGCGCGCTGCCAAAAGTCAACGCTATCATAAATCGTATCCTGAATCTGATCCATCATTTGAGTGACAAGGCCGCCTTGGGTACCTTGTTCTTCAAGCGTTTCCTTGGCTGATTTCATCAAATTTTTTAATCTGATTTGATCTTCGGAAATATGATCCGAAGTGGGAAACCGATGCGACGGCATATACATGCTTAGCGTCACCGAGTCTTCCGTTTCAAGTAGTTGTTTGATAGCTTCCCGGCTTACTTTATTCATGCAGTAGTACCTCCTATCAGCTATGTAGTTTCGTGCTACTAAGTATACGTCAGACAGAAGAAGTCGCCTGTGAATATTCTTACTGCATTTTTGGGATACTAAGAGGTGAGACGTAATCGCGCCATCAGTGAAGCCACCATGAGGCGAGTTCTTCGCTTGGGTGCATAGTACCAGTTGTACACGAACACGCTTGCAAAGTACGCCAAAGCGGCATAGAGCGCGCCTAGAATAACATCAACGACGTAGTGCTCGCCCATGTAGGTTACCCCCGCCCACATACTAATCGGATAGATATACACCCACCAAAACCTCTTCAGCCCGAAGAGACCGGTTATGAATAGAGAGAACAGAAGCGGATACGCAGAGTGGAGCGAAGGAACGGCCGCGACTTGGTTGGCTGGCAATTGGTCGTATAATTTCGCGAAGTTTTCCACTCCCATCGCCCACCAAATGTCAGACGACACGCGGCGCATCGGCTCGTCTATGTACCCATCAATGCTGGCCATCCACGGCGGCGCTGCCGGATAAAGAATATAGGTAATGAAAGCAGCGAAACTGAGTCCTACGAGTGCCCACATGAACTGCCAGTAATGCTTATCGGCCTTTTTCCAAATCAGAATAGCAAGCAGTGCAGGCATCAGGAAGTGAATCGTGTACAGGAAGTAAAAGTAAAAGTCATACCACGTGACCTGACCATGCCACCACCATTCCTGCAATACGACCGTCGGCAGATGACCAAAGAACATCCAACGATCAAAATCTATCATCTCGGTGAAATGAACCGTCCCATTAAGGTCATCGGCGAATCCGCGAAACAGTTCGTACAGGGTCATCAGCAGGACCAGCGGCAGGAACCTCAGTATGAAGCCCCGAGCCTGGCCAAACACCCCAAAGACAACCAAAAGTAGCATGAACAGTGTATCGGGCGTCCAAAAGACCCTGAATCGTATCAGAATAACGAGAACCGCCGTGATGACGACTGCTCGCACGACGAACAATATACGGTTGTTCCTATAGGCACGAGCAAGCTTCTTTTTTGTTTGTTTTAGAGGAACCATTTGAGTCATTGTAACATAGAATGGGTCAATCATTTATGCCTACGAGGGCTTCTTTTCTCTACCACTGAGGGCCTGATGCTGTGACTACTTCTCGCCAGGGGCCGGGCGGAACCGCCG
>CBFGYC010000052.1:0-5706 GCA_965652985.1 uncultured bacterium
CGTATCTTTGATGTGCTTACGACAATCAACCCACCGGCACCGAACAATATTACCATCAGCAAGCTAACGATTAACGCGAACGAAAAGACGATCATGATCGAGGCTCAAGCTACAGGTGGTTATCCAGCCCTTGAGGTTTTCAAGAAGACGATTGCTGCTACGGAATTTCGCTTTAGTAGCGCTGAGGGTACAGAGGAGGCCCGCGCCCTTGCTACGAGTATAAGCGATGCTGATCGCAGCTACGGCGAGAACGCAAGGGGAGAAAGAGAGCTGCGCTTTGGACTGGTCTTTGAATACCCAGAAGAGCTGTTCACTCCGTATCTTGCTGGCGCTAAAGTTGTCGGTCCAGATAAGACGAACGTAACGGATTCGTTCCTGGATATACCAAAGAGCCTATTTTCGCCAAAAGCTAATGATTCAGAGGAGGCAAACTAATGGCTACTGAAGGAACGGCACTCAGGAAGCGCCAACAAATCGCAAAAGCCAACCGCATGATGTTCCTCTGGGTAGCGGGGGTATCGGTAGTTGTCGGTATAGCTGCTGTCGCGTCGCTCTTTTTGGTGCAAAAGGCGCTGTTTAACGAGAAAGTGCTCGGCGAGAAAGCGAAAACAGCTTCGACTTTGCAAAAAAATAACGCCGCCGTCGAAGAATTGCAAAATCAAATTCGTGTTCTCAATACCAATGACAATCTCAAGGGCAATATGGTAGCAGGGGAGACGCAGCCGGTTCAGGTCGTGCTTGACGCACTCCCAGCAGGCGCGAACTCGTCCGCCTTTGGAGCTTCGCTGCAGCAGCACTTCTTGCAGGCTGATGGTATTCGGCTCGAATCGTTAACGGTTGAGCCCGTCCAGGACGTTGAAGTAGCGGCGTACGGTGACGGCGTGGGGTCGCCAGTTACGTCTTCAGATGGTGTTAGCGAGTATCAAGTGCAATTCAGCTTTGCTGTGAGTGCCGATATAAATACACCAAGCGTACTAAGGGATTTATTGGTCCGGTTGGAGCGTTCCATCCGTCCGATCACCCTAACGAACACGGTTATTGAGGTGCAGGGCGAGCGGATATCGTTACGAGCCGATGGGTATACCTACTATCAGCCAGCACGTACGGCTGACTTAAAGGATAAGGTGGTGAAGCCATGAAACGAACAGATATTGCGATGATACTATTTATAGCCTCGATAAGCGTTCTCGGCTCATATTTCATAGCCAAAACGGTTATTGGAGACACGCAAAACGAAGCAGTGACAGTGAAGACTGCCGAGGCTATCAGCGATGAGGTAAATGCCCCGGACGAGCGTATTTTTAATGAGAACGCCGTCAACCCAACGGTCGAAGTCTATATCGGTGGCGAAGGGGAGCAGCCATTTTAGGTTGCCTAAGGGCTGAGGTTTAGGCTGCCATGGCATTACTTACCGATGATATCCAGGAAAAGCTCACCACTCTCCTTGTAGAAGAAGGACTGGTCGTTGAAGCCGACCTTAGACAAGCTGAACAAGAAGCAGCAGCAAGCAGTACGCCGCTCCTCGCCGTACTCGCCGAAAAGGGGCTGGTTGATGAAGAGCTGGTGACGCATGCCATCGCTTATGTTTCTGGCGTGCCATATGTGAACCTCTTAAAAAGTACGGTCAGCCAAGAGATACTCGGTCTGCTTCCGCAGGATATTGCAGAACGCTTTATGGCAGTACCTGTAGCGGAAATTAACAATCGTCTCGCGGTAGCGATGATTGACGCCAATAACGTTCAAGCCGTCGATTATTTGGCGAATATGATTCAGCGGCCGCTCAAGGTCTTCATGACTTCAGAAGCGGGTGTTCGGCACGTTCTTGATCAATATAAGACCGACCTATCGGGAGTGAGCGCGGTTGCTCAGGCGAGCCAAGAAGAAGACGATAAATTGAACGAAGGCAATATCAAGACCATCGTCCAAGATTCGCCTATCACGAGGGCGTTGAACACGATTTTGGAATACGCAATCAAATCAAGGGCGAGTGACGTACATATCGAGCCACTCGAAAAAGCACTCAAGATCCGCTGTCGGGTGGACGGTGTTCTCCGGGAAGTCATGCAACTGCCGAAGTCGCTCGAGCCGGCATTGGTGAGTCGTATCAAGATTCTATCGAACCTAAAGATTGACGAACACCGTACACCCCAAGATGGACAGTTTACTGTAAAAATTGCCGGCAAAGAGGTCGATCTCCGTATCGCCATTAGCCCGGTAGTATGGGGAGAGCAGGTGGTAATTCGTCTACTTGATAAATCAGGTAGCAGTTTCGAGCTGGAGCAAATGGGGTATGCAGGCAGAGCGCTACGAACGATTCGAAAGGGTGTTCGTTATCCAAACGGTATGATTCTTACTTCGGGCCCGACCGGTTCTGGTAAGTCGACCAGCCTCTACGCGCTGATCAAGGAAATCAAGGATGATCAAGTCAACATTGTTACTCTGGAAGATCCAGTCGAGTACAAGATGGACGGTGTTAATCAAATCCAGGTGAATGCCGAGGTTGGCCTGACATTCGCTTCGGGGCTACGCTCGATCTTGCGTCAGGATCCAGATGTCGTCATGGTCGGTGAGATTCGTGACGCCGAAACTGCCAATCTCGCTGTACAGGCAGCGCTTACAGGCCACTTGGTGTTTTCGACGCTACACACCAACTCGGCAGCCGGCGTGCTTCCAAGGCTACTTGATATGGGTATTGAACCATTTTTGATCGCGAGTACCGTCCGTACGATCATTGGCCAGCGCCTAGTCCGCAGGGTCGCGCAGAAACGTGATACGTATCAATCGACCCCTATTGAAACTCAGAATATTCTATCGACTGTCGGGCATATACTTCCGAGGACACAAGCTGATATCGCAAAAATATCCGAAGATTTAGGCTATAAGGACTTGCCTCTAGCTGGGCAAAGTGCTTATACTTTGGTTAAGGGAAAAGATACGCCAGCTTCGCCCCGAGGGTACGCCGGCCGTGCCGGCCTGTACGAAGTCATGGATATGACAGAGGAGATTCAGAACCTTGTCATGGCCCGGGCGACCAGCGCTGATATCCAACGCATGGCGATAGAGCAAGGCATGATTACGATGCGCCAAGATGGCTACCTAAAAGCGCTCGGGGGTGTCACAACGATTGAAGAAGTTAACCGTGTAGCAAACGACGCGGCATAAGGAAGGGTAAGGGCATGAACAGTCAAGAACTAAGGATCGAAGTACTTCTCGAAGAAGTCATCAAGAAGAGGGCGTCTGACCTCCATCTTCAAGTCGGTCTCCCGCCGATGCTACGTGTTGATGGTGGTCTTATCCCGGTTGCTGGTTACGATGCCATGGACGAGCCTGCGGTAGAAAGCCTTATCTTCGCCATTCTTGATGCTGAGCAGCAGCAAATCCTTATGAAAGACAAAGAGTTCGACTTTAGCTTTGCCTTTGGTACGCTTGGTCGTTTCCGTGTCAACGCCTTTCACGAACGTGGCAACCTTGCAGCGGCGCTTCGTTTGATTCCAAACGAAATCAAATCAGTCACCGAACTCGGTATGCCACAGGTGGTGATGAACTTTGCTGATTATCCACGGGGCTTGGTGCTTGTGACTGGCCCGACTGGATCAGGCAAGTCAACCACTCTTGCTGCGCTGGTGGATAAAATCAACACCGAACGCGCCAACCACATTATTACGATCGAAGACCCGATCGAGTTCACGCACAAATCAAAAAAATCAGTCGTAGTACAGCGAGAAGTACACTATGATACCTACTCATTCTCGGCGGCGCTCCGCTCAAGCCTCCGTCAAGACCCAGACGTAGTGCTTATCGGTGAGATGCGCGACCTCGAGACGATCAGCGCGGCGATTACTATCGCCGAAACCGGTCACTTGGTGTTCGCGACCCTCCACACCAATAGTGCCGCGCAATCGATCGATCGTATGATTGACGTTTTCCCGCCGCACCAGCAGCCTCAGGTGCGCGCCCAGCTGAGTAACATCCTGATGGCGATTTGTTCGCAGCGCCTGGTGCCAGCGATTGGTGGCGGCCGCGTGGTCGCGGCGGAAGTTCTCGTCGCTAACCCGGCAGTGCGCAATATCATCCGTGAAGGGAAGTCGCACCAGCTTGACGCCGTTATCCAGACAGGAGCAGATCAAGGTATGCAGACAATGGACCGAACGTTGGTCTCGCTGGTACAGGCTGGTACGGTGACGTATGACGAGGCCCGTAGTTTCGCGGTTGATCTAACCGAGTTTGAACGGTTGATGAGAGGCTAATATGAAAAAATTCAATTATGAAGCCAGAGATAGTGCGACGAATAAGATTGTCAAAGCCGTCGTTCAAGCTGAGTCGGAAAGCTCGGCAGCTAAACTGCTGATTACACAGGGCTTCACGCCACTGAATATTGCTGAGATAGACGAAAATGGTGGCAGCCTCGGTTTTCTAAAAAATCGTATCAGTACCAAAGATCGAATCGTCTTCACCAGGCAGCTTGCGACGCTGATTGGCGCTGGGTTACCGCTGTCACAGAGCCTGCACACCGCACTTGAACAGACTGAAAACAAGCGGCTTCAAAGTGTCATCGAAGATATTGTTGCCTCCGTTGAGGGTGGTAAAACGCTGTACGATTCGTTTTCGAAGCATCCTGAGGTATTCGATAAGGTATTCCTGGCCCTTATCGCGGCGGGTGAGGCCTCTGGCACGCTGGACGAAGCTTTAAAACGGGTTGCTGCCCAGCAAGAAAAAGATGCCGCCACGATGAGTAAGATCAAAGGGGCGATGATGTATCCGGTGATCGTCCTGGTAGTCATCTTCGGTGTCATGGGCTTCATGCTCTTTACGGTTGTGCCTCAAGTGGAAAAGCTCTACATCGACCTCAAGAAAACACTGCCGTTTCTTACAAGCATGATGGTGCAAGTCGCGAACTTCATGCTTAATTTCTGGTGGCTGCTGCTGATTATTCTCGTAGCGCTTGTCTACTTCGGCAGACAATACCTTAAAACCGAGAATGGCATTAAGCTGCTTGACACCTTGAAGCTCAATGTTCCGCTTTTCGGGTCAATGTTTCGAAAGCTATACATGGCGCGACTTACTCGGACGGGTCAGACGCTCCTCAATACCGGCGTACCGATGCTAGATATGCTTAAAATCACGAGCGAGGCAGTAAATAACTCCATTATTGCAAAAAGCATCGACCGTGCGGCCGACAAGGTGAAAGGCGGCAAAGCGCTCTCAGCGTCGTTGCAGCCAGAAGAATATATTCTGCCATTAGTGCCGCAGATGATTAAAATCGGTGAGCAATCAGGTAAGATCGATGAGATGATGGGTAAGACGGCCCAGGTGTACGAGGACGAGTTGGACGAAGAGATCAAAGCGATTTCCACTGCCATCGAGCCAGTGCTTATGGTCATCCTCGCTGTTGTGGCAGGTAGCATGGTAGCAGCTATCCTACTTCCGATTTACAGCCTTGTAAATGACATAAATCTCTAGACAAACCCAAAGCAAAGGTGTACTATAAGCGCAAGCGTAATAACAGCGCATAACGTAAGTTCATAGAAAGGTGGAACATTTTATGAACGCTCCAACACAAAAAACAATGAAAGGCTTTACGATCATCGAGGTCGTCTTGGTGCTGGCGATTGCCGGCCTGATTTTCCTCATGGTTTTCATCGCCTTACCAGCCTTGCAGCGCTCTCAGCGTGACCAAGCGCGCAAAAACGACGTATCAACGGTTGC
>CBFGYC010000053.1:0-5664 GCA_965652985.1 uncultured bacterium
CTTTGGCGAAGCCGCTCGAGAACTTCGTCGACTTCTTTCGCCGCTACCGTGATCTTCGGTGTCGTAACGCTTAGTTTTTTATAATCACCAAGTTTGATGCTAGGCAGTACTTCGGCCTCGGCCGTGAATTCAAGGCTTTGACCCGGTACGTACGCCTTTATATCAACTTCAGGACGCTCGAGAGCCTGTAACCCTTCGCCAAGAAACGCTTCGGCTACGGCTTTTGAAAGCGCGTCCTCCAGTGTTTGTTGGCTCAAAGCAACGGGATCGACATGCTTCGCCGCCACGTGAGCCGGGGCTTTACCAGCGCGGAATCCTGGCACTTTCACTTTTTTAGCAAGTTTTGTAGTTGCGACCTGCTCGGCCGCTTCAAGTTCGGTTGGTTCGAGTGAGATGGTCAGTTTGACCTTCGTGTCACTCACATTTTCTACAGTTCTCTTCATTTGACCAATTGTAACAGATTAGAGACAGCTGTTCAAACAGACTAGAGCTGTATGACCTTACCGGCACGCATACCGTAAGTGTCTCGTATCGTGGTGTTGTTGCTGCATGTGCTAAGCGTCGTGTTGATACTATCGGAATCGGCGGTACTTGGATTGCGCAGCGTCCAGTAAATACTATACCTACCCGAACCCCCGCAGCCGTACATCATAACAGTTCTGGACCCGTCAGCCTGCGTGCCAAAATATGAGTTAGCGGGAAGTGATGTCGTGAAATTTTCTGGCAGGAGCTCGTGAGCGATAAGCGTGTCCTCCGTTGTACATGGATAGCTACCTGTACCAAAAAATCCAGTCGTGCCATCTATGCACGGTTGCCCTTCGGCAACAGCAGTTGATCCATATCCCCCCGTAAGACTCGTACCATAATCAATCGCATATAGCTTCAGCGCTTTTTCGATTTGAGCAACCGCACTCCTTACCTGAGAGTCATTTGCCCTTGCTTGTATGCCGGTGTATGCGACGACGGAAATCGCGGCTAAAATCGCAATAACAACGATAACGATGAGCAACTCAACGATAGTGAAGCCGTGTCGTTGTCCCGTTTGTAGGCGTAAACCGCTCATGCTCTTGAGTGTAGCATCCACCCTATAGCAAGACAAGCTGCGAATCAGACGAACAAATCGTCGATATCGCTCTCGCGCTTGATGCGATGGTCTTTCACCGTGCTGACGATCCGCGAGAAACTGAGTTGTTTCTCTTCGGTAGAAGCAGTCACCTTGAATGGATACAGCTCGCTTTCGGCTTCTTCGACGCCGACGAAAATAATGAAGGGAATGTCTTTTTTAAGCGCGGTTTTTATCTGCTTGTCCGTCTTCCGGGTCGTGATATCGAGCTCTGCCTTCACGCCCTCTTGGCGCAGCTCTTTGGCGAGTTTGCTTGCCGCGTCCTCGCCGCCCTCGAGTACTACGATATAGACATCGGTCGTCGAATGAAGAACAGGAAGTAGCTTGTGGCTCGTCAGAAAGAGTTCAGTAGTAGTAAGACCAGGCGCGAAGCCCACCGCCGATATTGGCTCGGCACCAAACAGACCGACAAGCCCGTCATAGCGACCGCCACCAAATAGCGAACGGTTATTCTCTGGGTCGGTATCAAAAAACTCAAACACCGTGCCGGTGTAGTAATCAAGCCCGCGCATCAGCGTGACGTCAAACTTCGCGCTCGTGACGCCATTCTTTTGTAGGATGGCAAAAAGCTCACGAACCTCAACCATGGCTTCGCAGCCCAGCACCTCGGCCGGGAGTTCATCGATGGTTTTCGCCGAAAGCAGCGTGGCTATTTTTTTGAGGCCATCGGGCCCGTCTTTTTCCCCGAAGATTTTCAGGGCATCGTCACGAAACACCTCGGCAGGAATCTTATTTTTTCTATCAAACAGTTTTGTCATCAACTCGGCCTGCGCCTCGTCGAGGCCAAGGTACCCGCTCATCATCTGCTGGATGACCTTGCGGTTATTCACCCGAATGACGTACATATCTTCATTGGCGCCAAAAGACCGTAGCAGATCATTTCCAAGGCTTATAATTTCAGCGTCGGCTCGCGTTTCATCGACACCGAATATGTCGACGTTAAGCTGCCAGAATTCACGCTCACGGCCACGCTGCGGGCGCTCATACCGCATGAAGTTCGCGATGGAATAAAGACGCGCCGGATAGGCTAGTTCTTGCCGTTTGCCGGCGACGAGACGAGATACCGAAGGAGTCATCTCGGGGCGAATCGCTACTTGGCGATCACCACGGTCGTTAAACGTATAGGTTTGCTCGTTGACGATTTCTTGGCCCGACTTGGCGGCGTAGATTTCGAGCGGCTCAAGAAGTGGCGTGGCATATTCTTCATAGCCGTACTGCTCGGCCACGCGGCGCCACATGCCGAAAATATAGTTTTGTACCCGCTTCTCCTGCGGATAGTAGTCACGAGTGCCCTTATAGGGCTGCGACGATAGAGCGGTCATAGGAGTTATTGTTGCACTTTTTACCTTAGTTTGCAAGGATAAGCGTTTTACGTTCTTCATATGGGTGTCTTCCTTCTTAATTTTCTTTCCAAACTGCCCCAATCGCGAGCATGCCTAGCTGATCGATGATTATCGCAAGGCCGTTTGCTTCCAGCGTGCGACCACTGTCAACGACGTCAATGATGGCGTCAACCTGTTCAACCACACATGGCGCCGCCTCAACAGATCCGCCCAGCTCGATGATTTCGGTGATTTCGAATCCCTGTTCATTTGCAATTTGTCTGGTTCGATTCGGATAACTCGTCGCGATGGTAATTCCGCCTCCGGCTTCGATGGTTCGATAAACGGCCTCCGCCTCATCCTTTGGTGCAGACAAAGCGAAACGAATATCAGTTTCAATAGCAGGCACGAATCTTAACCTAGCGCGAAGCTCCGGGTAAGTTTCGTCAAAAGTGTCGCTGCCGAAAAAACCGATTGCGTCCTGCCGACCAGCCAGGACTGCCGGCATGTCCTTATCTCTCCATAGCGCCCACTGCTTGCCGTCTACAACTTGCGTGAAGACACCTCCCCGAGAATTCCGGAACCACCATATCGTTCAGCTGCAGCATTTCAGAGACACGAGCTCGATTCTCACCTTTCGGAACAAGAATGAGACTTGATTGTTCAATCTTATCGTACATTTCGTTAGTCATTACTTTACTCCTTAAAATATATTTGTTAGCAACTAAATACGCCGAGCGAGTCGGCGTAGGATCCTATTTTAGGTATATAGAAACTATCCGTCTCGTCTCGGCGACAGATGCGAATGATGGATACAGTTTCTTATCATATCTTTATAATAGCATATTTACTATGTTAAAGCAATAGCGTTACGAAAGTACGTGCTGCTGCACCCAAGCGTACATGGCGATGCCTGCCGCCACACCTACGTTTATCGAACGGGTGCTGCCAAATTGTTCGATCGCGACGATTTGCTTGGACACAGCGGCTAGAGCAGGCGAAATTCCAGGGCCTTCCTGACCGAATACGAGCACTGTGTTTTCTGGCAGTTTCGTCTTCCCGAGCGGTACGCTACCTGAGATATTATCTATCGCTATGACCGCGCGGTCTCGTTTTATCATTTCAGCAGCGAACTCCTCCGCAGAGTCGTGATAATGAACGTGCAAATATTTGTCCGTTGCCATCGCGCCGCGTTTATTCCACTGCCGCCGGCCGACTACATGCACGTGCCGCACGCCAAACGCATTCGCGCTCCGCACGATCGTTCCCATATTGAAGTCACGTTCAGTGTTTTCAATGGCGATTTCGAGGCCAGTACCCCGTGCATCAAGCTCAGCCACGATGTCATCGTGATCCCTGCCCTTGAACTCATCAATGACATTTCTAGTATCTTCCATGCTACGTCTATAATAACAGAGGTTTATATTGACATATTCATACTAATTATGCTATAATATAATGTTAGAGCAACTGAGCTCGCAGCCCCGCGTCGTTATACGAGAAGGAGAGAAGTCTCATGGTACGTTTTTCGGCGCTGGTGGCAGCGCTCATTTGTTGCTTGTTCGTTTCGTTTACAGCGGCGGCCCAGGACGGGCCGCGAACAGATTACCCAAGCGGGTTCGTCATCGCTGACGACACCCCCTGCTACGCGTTGATCACTGACGCCGAGCCATGGACATACTTGGCCGCGAACACCGACGCGCTGATCTACACCGACCCGAGTGAACCTTGGGTCCTGATCGGCGTTTATCCGGACGAAAACAACAGCCGCAATAGCTGTTGGGTCGAATCGACGCTCGTCAGCCCCGGAATGGGCACCCCGGCCACGGAAGAACCGACTGAAGAGCCAACGACAGAGCCAACCGCTCTACCCGAGACTCCGGAAGTCGTACCTCCCACCGAGGTAGAACCGACAGAGGTGGTGGAAACCCCAGCAGCGGAACCGACCGAATCGGCCCCCACCGAGGTGGCGACCCAAGTAGTCGAGTCCGAAGAGGATGAGGAGGAAATCGCACCGGCGGCAGCGGCTCCCACTGAGGCGCCCGAGGAAACATCGACCAACGAGGTCGTCGTGACCATATTGCCAGTAACTGGCAGCGGTCCGGACTCGGATGACGGAGATTTCTTCAGCTTCGTGGCGTGGATGCTCCTCGCCGCGGCTGGTCTTCTCGTCCTCATCACGGGCGCGCCTTGCTATATTGTCGCGGGCATCATCGATGGCTACCGCGACTACAAGGAGGGCTTCAACACGCCGGCCAGCCGCGCCTGGGCAAGGGTCATCTGGTTCGTTCGCGCGGGTGGTTCCACCCTCAAGCGAGCCGTCCTCTGGGCACTCAACGCCCTCTGGCTCTACCCCTTTGGTGCATACGTGTACTACACGGAGCATCGGGGCCAAGGCCGGAGAGGCGTGAGGCACTAGCCATCGAAATCGCTGCGACGTAAACGAGCGAGCCGAAGGACACCCCGCAAGGGGTGTCCTATTCAATTTCAAATACTTCATACTAAAAAGGAAATGGCCGGGCGTGATGCCCGGCCATTGCCCTTCATGTTGGTCGCCTCCTAGCAGTGGGGGCAGCGGTACAGCCTGAGGTATGGATCGATGTCCCGCCTCTGGTAGACCGCCACCTGCCCAGTGTGGTGGCAGTGGGTGCAGCCTTCGCCGCGCCCGTCACCGAAGTCCCAGATCTGGAACAGGGAGACCATGCGGCCTCCGAATTCCGGTCGAGCGCAGTTTGAAGGCACTGCGGCCTTCGTGCGTCGGGGAGACTTCGTGTCCCCGATGACGTACCCGAAGTCCGGGCATTCAGCCAGGACGAGGGGGTGATTGACTACGGGAGCGGTTGATGAAAGGACCATGACCTTACCCCTTTCAGAGTATGACAGAAGGACAACCTCCTTATTATAGCACTTATGTCTATAGGTGTCAACTTCATGCGAAGCACTGCGACTCTGCGGATGAAAGGAACTATCGCTTCGCTCCTCCGTTCGCTCACGAAAAAATGTAAACACATTTTCGCTTCACTCACTCCGCGACCCTCCACGCTCGCGTCAGCTGAAGCTGCCACCGCGAAGGTTCAAATCACAAACCCGGATACCAAAAGAAAAAGACATCCTCTCGGATATCTATTTCTTTTGGTGCGGATGAGAGGACTTGAACCTCCACGTACTTGCGTACACTAGCACCTGAAGCTAGCGCGTCTACCATTCCGCCACATCCGC
>CBFGYC010000054.1:0-5382 GCA_965652985.1 uncultured bacterium
TCGGCATTTTGTTCGGCCTCTCAGGCGTGATGGCGAAATACCTATCGAGCAGTCTGAACCCGTACCAAGTCGTAGAATACCGGTTTGCCATTGCTCTCGTTTCAATACTCCTCATCGCGGCTTTCCTAAGAAAGAACATTCGCCTTGGCGAGCATGACAAGAAAACACTGGTGCTTTTCGCTGTCAGTTTTCCCGCTTCGGTGATTTTGTTTACGCTGGCTATCTTTAATACTTCGGTGGCGATGGCCGTCTTCTCATTCTATATCGCGACCCTCGTCAGCTCTTTTGTGCTAGGTAGGATATATTTCGGTGAACGCATTCATGTATATAAACAAATAGCGCTCGCGCTGGTACTTATGGCGATTGTCGTTTTTGCGAATCCGTTTGGTGAAGCGTCCCTTGGGATCGGGTTCGTATACGGTCTCTTGTCGGGAGTAGTGCAGGGAATAGCCTCAAGTTTTCAGAAGAAGCTAAGCGGTTCGACCGACCGCGTCAGCCTTCTCGTCATCCAGACGGCAGCCGGCGCCGCGCTGGCCGCGGCGGTACTTATCGTGATGGGTGAGCCAGTCGCTGTTGCCCTTTCAGGGTTTGACTGGCTGGTCGCAGCTGCTTTTGGCGTGAGTATGCTTGTGATCAGCTATCTGTTTTTGGTCGGATTTAGATACACCAACCTAAACACAGGTAGTATTTTAGTATCGAGCGAGCTGTTTTTCGGCCCGTTATTCGCTTTTTTTCTGCTCGGCGAAACGCTTGGGATGCATGTCATTTTAGGTGGCGTGCTAACTATTTTGGCTGCTATTTTCGCCAACATAGCGGAGCCGAAAAAGCATACCTGAACCTCTGCAGGTTTGTGTGTTCCCGTCATTAACCAAAGCCGCCTTAACGAGTGTCAAGATGCGAAAAAATTTACGGTTCACATCGAGCGGATGATACCAGCAAAGAAGAGTCCGATGATGGTATAGTGGTAACATGAAACGAAGCATAACCGGCTTCACTATCGTTGAGCTCTTAATCGTCATCGTTGTAATTGCTATTCTGGCGACCATTAGCGTGGTGGCATATACTGGCATACAAGATAGAGCAGCCGTGTCTGCCATCGCAAGCGAGGCGAAACAATGGAGGAATCTCTTCATAGCTTACAAAGCAGCCAATGGCAGCTATCCATCTCCAGTAGCGAGCGGCGACCCGTTAACTTCCGGCGGCCCTGGGACTAATGCGCTTAACATATATTGTCTCGGGACAGGCTTCCCCCTGAGTAGCGGCAGTCCTTATTGCTACCAGCCTGGCTCATGGAGAGCGGCAGAATCAACCGGTGCGTACCTAATCTCCCAGCTTACCACCATTGGTACGCCGCCCGCTGATACACCGAAGTATGTTTACGGCGACTTCGGTAATGTAGGGCCGGTCCTGATTTACCTAAGTGCTAATAATATGCAGATCTTGACTGTATTCCCCCATGGAACAAGTTGCTCTTCGTTGGGCATGCAAACAGGCGCCGGCAATGGGAATAGACAGAATTGTTATTATGTTTTGAATTAACAGGTTAAGTACACTTTTCAGTGTTTGTGTGATCAATCTGGAAGGATGGTTCGTCATTAGGCCGAAGGCATCGCGCCGATATGGTCTCGTGCGGCTTCGAACACTTCCGTGATCGAACGTTCGCGTGCTTGGTTGGCGATGGCAATGACCTCTTCTAGGTCGTCGGTAATGTAATACAGGTTCGTATCGGCGGGGCTGATGGTTTTCATCTCCTTTTCAAGGTAATAGCGGATATAACTGTCGAGCGGTTTCCAGAAATCACTGCCGACGAGTACGATGGAAACCGGTGGCATTTTGCTGGTCTGCACGAGCGTGATTATTTCGAACAGTTCATCAAGCGTACCGAATCCGCCGGGGAAGACCACGAAGACGCCGGAGCTGTAGGCGAGCATAACTTTACGCGGGGCGAAATATCTGAATCCCATCGAATCGGTAGTGTAGCCGTTCTCGGACTGTTCATGAGGAAGCTCAATATTCAGACCGACAGATTCCCCGCCGTTTTCAAAGGCGCCACGGTTGGCCGCCTCCATGATGCCCTTGCTTCCGCCGGTAATGACAGGATGACCGAATTTGGCGAGTAGGCCTCCCAGCTCTCTCGCTTTGATATATTCAGGATGGTCCTCGTCGAAACGGGCCGAACCGAACACGGTAACGGAATTACTGTATTTGCTTATGAGCTGCAAGCCTTTATGAAAATCCTGCGTGAAATGCTGCAGCTGACTGTCTACTTTGACGGCTATGTCTTCGAGTACTGTGTCGCGGCTGCTGATTGTAATGTGATCTTGTTTATTTTGATTGTCCATAATTTTATGATAACATATATCAATAAATTATGCAAGCTCTTGCTTTTTGCCCACCCCTATTTGTGCTATAATCAATAGACAAACATATTTCCGTAAGGGTATCCGAAGGAGGAGAGACATGGGAGATAAAGTCAACTTGGACCTTGATGTGCGTACGCAGCAAGGCAAAAAAGCAGCGGTACTCCGCAAGCAGGGATTAGTGCCGGGAATCGTCTATGGCCATGGTTTCGATCCGATAATGGTGCAGGCTGAATACAACGTTATGGAAAAAGCCGTTCGCGAAGCAGGCAAGCATACACCGGTATATGCGACGATTGATGGTAAAAAGAAAATAACGATGATCAAAGATGTCGACCTTGAGCCTGCAAAGGCGCGTATCCGTCATGTATCGTTTCACGCGGTAAAGGCGAACGAAGCGGTCACGGCTGAGGTGCCGATCCGACTTACCGGTGAAGGCGAAAGCGTGGCCGAGAAGGCCGGTCTGATTGTGTTGCAGGCCCTTGAAGATATCGAAATCAAGGCAAAGCCAGCCGACCTTCCCGAGGCGCTTGAACTTTCTATCGTTGATCTCGCTACGACCGAAGATAAGTTGACGCTTGGCGACATGACTCTTCCAAAAGGTGTGGAATACGCTGATGTTGACCAGGACCTAGAGCTTACTATCGTGAACGTGTATGAACCGGCTGCTCTTCAGGCAGCTAACGATGCTGCTGGTGGTGACGCCGAGGATGAAAGCGAAGTTGAGTCCGAGAATGGCGGTGAAGGCGAAGCTGAGTCGGAAGACACAGAAGAACCAAAGAGCGAATAAACCCCTTCTCTCATAAAAATACCCGCCGTACTTAGGCGGGTATTTTATTCTTCAATGAACCCACCGCTTTGGTGGTTCCAGAGCGTCGCGTAGATGCCCTTCTTCTCGAGCAGTTCGCTGTGCGTACCGTCTTCTCGTATCGTGCCTTTTTCGAGGACGATGATTCGATCGAGCCTGGAGATTGTCGAGAGTCGATGCGCGATAACGATACTCGTGCGGTTCTTCATGAGATTCGTAAGCGCCGATTGGATGAGTTTTTCACTTTCGCTGTCCAGCGCTGAAGTCGCTTCATCGAGAATCAGGATCGGCGCGTCTTTTAAGATTGCTCGGGCGATAGCGATGCGCTGCCTTTGTCCGCCGGAAAGTTTGACGCCACGCTCGCCGACAATCGTGTCGAGACCGCCAGGGAGCTCTTTGATGAACTCCATGGCGTGTGCCTGCCTGGCGGCATCGATGATTTCTTCGTCGCTCGCATCCGGCTTACCGTAGGCAATATTTTCTCGTAGTGATCGATGAAACAGGAACGGGTCTTGTGGAACAAACGCTATCTGCGCGCGTAGACTGTCCTGCGTTACTTCGGCGATATCTTGCCCGTCAATCAAGATATGTCCCGTATGTATATCCATGTAACGTAGCATAAGATGAGTGAGGGTTGATTTGCCTCCACCACTCTTGCCTACAAGGCCCACGCTTTGTCCGCTTGGAATCGTGAGATCAAGGTCATCGAATACCATTTTTTTCTGAGCGTCTTGGTAAGCGAACGATACACCAGAGAATGTAATTTCACCAGCTGGGACGGTAAGATCGGGTGCGTCTTCTTTGTCTATAACTTCTGGCGTCACTTGCAGGATCTCGGTCACCTTGGCTGCGTCAAGGAACGCTTGCTCGGCTGAGCGGATAATCGTACTGATGGAAAACATGCTGCCGGCAACTCGTCCTAGGTAGGTGATGATAAACACCAGCGCGGCAATGGAAAGCAGTGAATTATGAACCAGGAACAAACACAGGAGAAGCGTAGCGAGTTGGAAGAAAAACATAATGCCCATGCGCGTCTCTGCGCCGCGCTGTAAAATATCTATTTCCTTCGCGGCGACCGATTCGATCGTGTGGCGTTGACGTACGAGTCTGTTCCTCTCCGAGTCCGCATTACCAAACATACGTACGAGCACCTGATTGCCGAGTGCATCGGCAGTATTGCCAAACAATTTCGACATCAGGTCTTTGCGCTGGTTGCGGTACACGGAGCGCTTGGTGTACGAAAGGGCGGCGTCGTAGGTGATGGCTGCGGTCAATATAAGTAATACCGGTAACATGATAGGAGCGATAAATGCCACGATGACGAGGCTGGCGACAAAGTTGACGATGACGCTACTGGCTTGAAGGAACAGCGTGTCGCCGAGTGATTGGTATGACCGTGCGAACGTATTGACGTCACCCGCCAGCGCGCCGACCTTACTGTTGGCGAAAAACGTATAACTATGCGCGAAGAGGCCTTTGATCGCCCGTTCGATCAAATGTGTCGACATGCGTTCTTGATGGTTGAACAGCGCGATAAAACCTATGTGTCCTGCAATGATTGCTGCCACGGACGTTACGATCATCCCTGCGATGAGCCATAGCGGGGTTGTTATGTCCTGGCTGTTCGTGATGAGCGATTGGGTGAAAAAGCTGATGAGGAGCGGTAGCAGCACCAAGTACAGGAGGTGCTGCATCGGTATGAAGGTACAGCTTAAGATGAAATATTTTTTCTCCGGCCCAATCTCCTCACGAAAAATCCTGATGGTTTGTTTGGTCGTTTCGATGTCGGTGCGGGTGAATATATTGAATTTCATTCTTCGATAAATCCACCGCTCTGGTGGCTCCATAGATTTGAGTATACACCCTTCTTTTTTATTAATTCGGCGTGCGTACCGTCTTCTACGATCATGCCTTTTTCAAGCACAATAATACGGTCGAGCTTGGCAATAGTACTGAGACGGTGCGCAATAACGATGCTGGTACGACCTTTCATAAGCTCGTCGAGACTGGCCTGGATAAGCTTCTCGCTTTCACTATCAAGCGCCGAAGTCGCTTCATCGAGTACGAGGATAGGAGCGTTTTTGAGGATGGCGCGAGCGATAGCGATGCGCTGACGTTGTCCGCCGCTGAGTTTGACGCCACGTTCGCCGACGAGCGTATCGAAGCCTTCGGGCAGGTTTTTAATAAACTCATGAGCGTGGGCTTTTTTAGCCG